>DASPQI010000127.1:0-7158 GCA_035625045.1 Syntrophales bacterium
GCTTTTATCATTATCCGATTTCGGATGAGAATTACTTTTATAGTTAGCTTTATTAACAGGTATGATTAAACGTTGGCCCGTTTTGATCCTTTTCCCAGATATATCATTATAAGCCATGATTGCACTGACAGATGTTCTATATTTTCTGGCAATTGAAGGAATGGATTCTCCCCGCTTTGCCCTATAATGAACAAACACCTGGCGAGGTTTTTCATATTTGGGAATTTCATCTACAATCTTGGTAAATTTTTCAGCTAATTCTAAAGGGACCTTGAAGTTATATTCTTTATCAGGCGTCATAGTTTGCCTTAGTTCCGAATTTAATGTTACAAGTAAATCCTCTGATGTCCCTAGATGGAAAGCTATATCTTTTAATCGCATGGATTTATCTATTTTAACTACTTCGTAAGTATAAGGTCGTTGTTTTTCAAAACCTTCACTAAGATCGATTCCATATTTTTTATGATCCTTAATAATTTGCAGAGTTGCTAAAAAGCGCGGTACATAACGCGCTGTTTCATAAGGAAGCTGGTGATAAAGGTCCCAGAACCGATCGAAATAATTGATGTGTTGCCTCGATATTACTTTAAGGACTCTCCCTTCTCCACAATTATAAGCAGCCAGAACCGTAAGCCAATCACCAAACATACTGTGGAGTTCCTTCAAATATTCTATGGCAGCTCTCGTTGATTTTTCGACATCCAGTCTTTCATCAATCCATTCATCACGATTTAGGCCATATTTATAACCTGTTGAAGGAATAAACTGCCAGAGACCCAATGCACGAGCCCTAGATAATGCATGCAGCTTAAATCCGCTTTCCACAAGGGGAAGCCAAGATAATTCCTCAGGCAACCCAGCTTTTTTCAGCTCTTTTAAAATGATGGGACGGTAAAGATTCGAACGCCCATAAGACTGTATAAAATAATCCTTTTCTGTTGTTTGAAACAGCTTGATTTCTTTCTCAACATCGGAATTGATGATATGAGGTATTTCACTTCTCTTACCGATTGTAGATGTATGCATCGACGAGTAAATAGCAAGTATCTGCTTTGATATCAGTAAACGTATGTCATCTTTCTGACGAGCCGTATCTGGATCACCGTTAGTATCCAATAAGAGTGCATAGGCCTGATCAAGTAAATCCAAGGCATTTTCCAGATCACCCTTGATCCAATAATCCCGGGATTCATCTAACAAGTCAATAGCTTCTTCCATTATATCCCGGCCCTGTTCCTTTTCCTTTTCCAGTTCTTTCGGCCCCCCATTTGAAGAAGACATGCTTTTCAGTTCTGAAGTTACACCCTTATTGGGTTGTTCTTTTTCTTTGGAACCCGCGATTTCATATGGCTTTTCAGAAACAGCTAATTTCTCTGAAGTGGATAAAATATGGAAAGGTTCATTTATATCTGCAGTTTGGCAATAGGCATTATTTGCAAAACTATCAAAATAGAGGAGAAAGAGTAAGAATATAACAAATAGGAGAAAAATGCTTTCTCTCGACATTTCAATTAACCCCTTCATGTTGTTTCCTGTATTCTTATCAGATTTTCCAGTTGAACAGCCAATTGCAGCCATCTATATCACACTTCGTGAAATCATAATACTTTTTTAATTCAACAAATATGCCTCAATTAGATCATCAATATCACCATCCAATACCCTATTCACATTACCAATCTCCTTATTTGTCCGGTGATCTTTAACTAATTTATAAGGATGAAGAATATATGATCGAATCTGACTTCCCCAAGCAATATCTTTTTTTGTTTTGTTTAATTCATCTATTTTTTTCTTTTGTTCCTGAAGCTCCATCTCATAAAGCCGGGACTTTAAGAATTTCATTGCCATGGCTTTATTCTTGTGCTGAGAACGTTCATTCTGACATTGCACGACTATTCCCGTTGGCAAATGAGTTATTCTTACTGCCGAATCCGTCTTATTAACATGCTGTCCCCCTGCGCCTGTAGATCTGTAGGTATCTATGCGAAGATCATTTTCGTCAATGTCTATAACTATTTCATCATCCACTTCAGGATAAACAAAGACTGAAGCAAATGAGGTATGCCTGCGCGCACCCGAATCAAAGGGGGATATTCTCACAAGCCTGTGAATGCCAATTTCCGCTTTGGCGTAACCGTATGCATATTCTCCTTCAATAGTTATAGATACACTCTTTACCCCGGCTTCATCTCCAGGTTGGTAATCAATAATACTGGTAACAAAGCCTTTTCTCTCCGCCCACCTCAAATACATCCGCAGAAGCATTTCCGCCCAATCCTGAGCTTCGGTTCCTCCTGCACCTGCATGAATAGTCATTATTGCATCCATCGGATCTTGTTCAGACCCAAGCATCAGCTTGAGCTCTTCACTTCTCACAGAAGACTGAAGTTTATCTATGTCCCTTCCTATTTCTTCAATCGTTTTTTCATCATTTTCTTCACTTGCGAGATTAAAGAATATTTCGACATCATCTATGGAATTCTTAAGCTTTCTCCAACCATCGACGATCATTTCCAGCTTATTTTTATTTTTTAAAGTATCCCGTGCTTTTTCTTGTTCATTCCAGAAATTTTCACTCAGCGACATTTTTTCCAATTCTTTTATCTTACTTTCTTTTTGAGTGACGTCAAAGACACTCTCCCAGATGGTCGATTCTTCTTTTTAAATCGCTAATGGTTTCATTTAATTCTGCAAGCATATGCGTATTTCCTCCTCAAACAAAATAAAAAGCAGCAAATTAATGATAACAGACAAATTATAACAAAGATATCCCCATGGGTCGCATAAAACGTCTTATAATTAATAAATTTTATACTATCTCGTAGTCTTGATTTTGTAAATAATTCTGTTGTGGTAATGATCCTTCCCGCCGGGTCGATCACGGAGCTTATACCAGTATTCGCTGACCTTATAACATATAAGTGATTTTCCACAGCCCTGAATACAGTCATAGAGAAGTGCTGATACGGTGCGGATGTCCTTTCAAACCACGCGTCGTTCGTAATATTCACAAGAAGATTAGCACCCATATTTTTATATGTCCTGCTTGCTTCAGGAAATATCCCTTCATAGCAAATCAACACACCCAACTTCTTGTCATTTATAGTCAGAGGGTTATAACCATTACCTGAACGAAAATCTCCCACTCCGACTGCCAATTTGCCAATAAAGGGAAATAGATTTTTTAGAGGTACATATTCACCGTACGGTACCAGATGTACTTTATCATATCGATTAATTGTTTCCCCCTGTGGTGAGAGCAGAAATGCACTGTTCAAGTAAGATATGCAGTTTTCACTGCCGGCACACTCTTTGAGATAACTCGGGCCCCCGAATAGAAGCCATTCTCCAGATAGTTGGGCAATATTAACTATTTTATTGTGTAATTCATTAAAATCCTGGAAATAAAAGGGTACCGCTGTTTCAGGCCATACTATCAACCCTGGACGCGATGATTTTGCTTGCAAGGACAAATCAGCATAAGCATCTATGGTTTCCATCTGATAGCTAGGGTCCCACTTGATATGTTGATCAATGT
Organism: Syntrophales bacterium; assembly: GCA_035625045.1. Taxonomy (GTDB): domain Bacteria; phylum Desulfobacterota; class Syntrophia; order Syntrophales; family UBA2185; genus DATKLL01. The sequence goes on from DASPQI010000127.1 coordinate 3,542, forward strand.
TTCCTTGAATAAGGGTAACATCCATGGATTCTGCATCTTTTAGTCTTTCGTCTATCATGTTTACTCGTAAATACCCATAATTGAGGATTATTAGCATCAAAACGCAACCTAAAACCACTTCTGCCATCAATCTCATCCCTTTAAACTTCTGATTGAGAATATCAAAAATAATTACATTGACCAAAACGATAATGAATGAGACTCCATATATTCCTGTTATGTCAACGACCTGAATTAATGTAGTGTTGAGGTATTGTGAATATGCGAGATTCTCCCAAGGGAAGCCTGTGAACAGATGTGATTTCCCATATTCAAAGCATGTCCATAAAACCGGTGCTACAACAATTTTGGGTATACCTTTACCTGCAAGGTATACTATACCCGCGGCAAAAAGTGCTAGGTAGATGCTTAAATACGAAGACAAGAGCAGCATTATGGAAATGCCAGCATAATAAGGAAGATGCCCATAGTTTACGATAACAAATACAATCCAGTAAAAGATACCTGTATAAAATGCAATACCGGCAATAAAGCCAGCTATTAGCCCGATTCTAAAACTTGTTATATGCTTGAGGGCAAAAAACAAAGGAACCAGAGCTACCCAAGCAATAAAACCAAAACCATATTTTGGAAAAGAAAGAAAAAGAAGAATCCCGGAAGTGAAACTTAATACAAATGTATCTTTAGTAACATTCAGGCTCTGCATTCTCAACTTTTGATGATTCCCCCGCCTGCTAGAGATTCATCCATCTTTTTTATTTTAACTTTCCTAATGCTTCGCTCGTCGGCAGATTCAATGATCATTTCAAGATTGTCAACATTAACGATTTCTCCAGCTACCGGGATCTTCTTAATAACACTCAGAATAAAACCACCGAGGGTTTCAAACTTACCTTCCTTAAATTTCGTCTTCAAGTAATCTTCAAGCACCTCAATTTCTACCCTGCCATCAACAAGAATATAGCCATCAGCCAACTCAACTATATCTGCCTTTTTTGCATCGTGCTCATCATGAATTTCTCCAACGATTTCCTCTATCAGGTCTTCAAGGGTGACAAGCCCTGATGTACCGCCATACTCATCTATAACAATCGCCATATGATACTTCTTCTGTTTCAGTTCGTGGAGAAGATGATGTGAATTTTTTGTTTCCGGGATATAATACGGCTTTCGCAAGCTTGAGAGAATATCATTTTCCTTTATAGGTTTTGACCAGAATTTAAGAAGATCTTTTACATTTAAGATACCAACTATATTATCAACACTATCGGCATATACCGGCATCCTTGTATGGCCATGTTTTATGGTTAGTTCGAGAATTTCATCGACTGTTGCGTCACTCCTAATGGCAATCATTTCCGTTCGCGGGATCATCACTTCCCTGACGACTGTATCACGGAATTCAAGGATACTCTGAATCATTTCTCCCGACTGGGGATCTATCAGCCCTTTCTCCTCTCCCGCATCTATAATAGACTGTAGCTCCTCCTCCAGACGTGACTGTTCATCTACCGAAAAGAACTTCTTTATTTTCGCAAAAATATTTTTTCCTAAAATATTTTACTCCTTTCTTTAGAGCCCTCGCAAATACTCCGGTCTGAGACGTTTTATGTCGCGGTCATTAATTACGCTATTAATCATTTTGACAACCTTGCTCTTTTCAGACGGCAGACTTGCCTTAACGGGAAAATAATTTGAGGCATGGTTTGACGTAAAATAGCAGTTTGTGAAATTTGAATTTTCAATGATAATTTCAAGTTCTTTTAGCAATCCAAGCTTATCAGGAAGGATAAAATTACCAGACATATAATCTGAATACAATGGGGTTCCTGGTACAATCATGAGTGTTAAGGCACTTGCAAAGTCAGGGTCTATCTCATTGAGGATTCTTGCCGTATCAAATGCATGTTCAATACTCTTCTCTATCCTCCCTAAACCCAGGATGATAGTTGCCGACAGTACAATGCCCGCTTCTTTTACCCGGCGGCCTGCCTGGATCATCTCCTCATTCGTAACCCCTTTTTCTATTTTCTTTAGCAATTCATCGTTCCCTGTCTCCACACCTAGATACGCTATCCTCAGGCCGTGTTCTCTTAATTGAAATAATTCATCGACTGTTTTTCTCAGTATGCTTTTCGCATTTGCATACGTTCCCACCCTTTTTACACTCTTAATATGTGTTTTTATCATGTTTAAAATTTGAACGAGCCGTTCCTGAGGAATAATGAGCGCATCGCCATCGCATAGAAATATTTTTTCAATGGACCTATATTGCGAGGCTTCTAATATATCCTCCTGGACTTCACCGATAGACTTAATCTTGAATTTCTTACTCTTATAAGCAGGACAAAAGGTACATTTGTTGTGGGAACAACCAACCGTAACTTGAATTAATAAACTGTTAGCCTCACTGGGTGGTCTTATTATGTCGCCTTCGTATTTCATTCTAAAATTCTTCTTATTGACTTTAATTCTCTACAGTTAATAAATGTAACTATTTTAATTATGGGTCTAGACTAGCTGAGGGGATTATTTCTCAGCAGTTTAAGGACCACCTGATAGATATTTTGGTTCCGATAGTTGAATCGGAACTCACACTCTTTGAGATGAATATAGAAGGTTGATCTTGGTATACCATGGAACTTCATTAGTCTCCGTTTTGAGTAGGACCAGAAAGATTCAATGCCGTTAATATGTCGCTTGCCATTCGCAAACTGGTCCTTTCCATGATGGATACGATAATGCTTTTTGTATCCCAAGTCAACCAGGCCGCCATAACCGCGCCAGGCATCAGAGTGAATGACACTGTCAGGATCTACTCTGCCGCGGATAATGGCCTGTAGAGTCTTTCGGGCACAGTCGGGAACGATCTCTGTATAAACATTACCCCCACGTTGAAGGATGCCAAATACAGGGGTTTTACCATAAGCACCGCGGTCGCGTTTTCCTTTAATACGCTTGGCCCCGAAGTATGACTCGTCTACTTCGATTTCTCCGGAAAAAGGAGACGACTGCTCGCAGAATTCGGCGATCCTTTTTCTGATCAAGAGCAAGTAACGGTTAACTGTATTTCGGTTTAACCCGGTTAAGAAAGCTATTTTGTGAGCGTCCAGATCGAGAGAAAAGTACTTGATAAATTCTCTAAATTTGGCCTCAGAAATTCTTGAACGTTTTATGTACCTGTTACTTATTGTCATGACTAGCTTTTTAGCACATTTGACTGTGCTCAACTAGTCTAGACCCTTTAAAAATTGTATTAATCTAACAAAGAAAGAAATTTATTTCAAATTTTATACCAGAAAATTCATTAAAAACTATAATTTTTATTATTTATCATTAATATTAAGCTGGTACTACTTCACCCTAGGATCAAACCGTAATACTCCTGGTAAGTAATCGTGATAATTTCCAAAATCACTTGAAATCATAAGAAATACAATGTATATAGGGCGTAAATTCCGACCCGGCTGCAATGGAAAACATGCCAAGAAGGAGAATCATTGAGCAAGCAAGTAGCAGTCAGCTTTGAAGATAATCTCGTTAAAGTGGTTTTTGCATCCCTTAATAAGGGAAAAACAGTCATTCAAAAGACCACCTTTTTCAAAGATGAGGAGTTT
>DASPQI010000128.1:0-6739 GCA_035625045.1 Syntrophales bacterium
GCAAGAATACAAAACACCTGCCGTGCCCGCTGATCACCTTTATCCGCCGGCGCCTGTACAGCGCCTGCACTATCTGTCGCGCAGCATCCTCACACGAGATCTGCAACCACACAGGCACGCGGTCCTGCATTTCCGGATGATGGACACCCCATTTATCAACCTGACGGATTTCCGTCCGCACATAGCCCGGAGCGATCAGGACAACAGCGACGCCATGCGGCCGGAATTCATGCCACAGGGATTCGGCAAGCCCATGGATAGCAAATTTACTCATTGAGTAGGCTGAGAGACGGGGGGTTGCGATGTAGCCGTTGATGCTGCCGATAATTCCGAGACACCCACGAGATGCGATAAGGCATTCCCTGGTTGCATAAATAGTGTTGAGCACGCCGAACACATTCGTTTCGAACTGCCGCCGAAAATCTTCAACAGTCAGTTTTTCGAAGCGACCGGCAACGCCAAAACCCGCATTGGCAACGACATAGTCGATCCGGCCAAATTCACCTTTCGTCCTTTCTACTGCGCGCCTCAGCTCGTCGTCATTGCTTACATCGCAGGGAAGTGCCAGCGCACGCCGTCCCATCGATTCTATCTCATGGGCAAGTTCCAGTAATCGCTCCTGGCGGCGCGCAACAAGGACGACATCACCATCCTGACGCGCTATCTCCAGAGCCAGCGCCGCTCCGATACCAGATGAGGCTCCCGTAATAAATGTCACCGTATCAGAAAATTTATCCATACTTAACGAAAGTAAAGCTTGAATGCCACTACCACGATGGTGTACGTCCAGTTTACTGGCACCTGGCCATTTCCTTTTCGAGGGAATGGCCTGCGAATATTTTGATATCCCCTAGAATAATAATGCATCAGGATTTGTTTAATTGTATGTAGTATACATTTTCCCTGCGCTTTTCGTCAATATATTTAGCCTCTTATTTCTCCCCATTGACTTACCACTCTCATATCTCATATACTAATGATTAATAGGCAGGATGACTGTCCTATGAGGAGAAATTTCTTAAGTACACCATGATTTCACGACGTGAGTTTTTAGCAACACTGGCAAAGCTTGCCCCGATCATCGGCGGTGCAGGCATGCTTCTGTCCGATCCTTTCCGGCAGTGGATTTTGTCCGGCGATGATCCAAGTCTTGCCTTTGCAGGCAGTTATCTGGATGAAATTGTCCAATCAGCTCCAATAGCCCGTTACTGGACTTCACCCGCGTCAGCAGGTGCCAGTTGTCTCTCATGCCACAGCAATCTGGATAATATAAAAGGCAAGAGTTATGTCCATCAGAAAAGTATCGTTAAGTGCCTTCTTTGTGCCCAGGGTTGTGTTATTGCAGATGGTCAACGGGGTAAATGCCGGACGCGCATGAACACAAATGGAGAACTACGGAGCCTCGTCTATGGTCGTCCTGTTTCCATCCACATTGACCCGATCGAAAAGAAACCCTTATACCATTACCTGCCGGGGGCTGCGGCATTCTCTCTGGCCACCGCCGGATGCCCGCTCAAGTGCAAGTTCTGTCAAAACTGGGAAATCTCTCAGGCCTCGCCGGAAGATCATCAGGTTTCATTCACGCCGCCTGCTAAGATCGTCAATTCCGCATACAATAGTGATGCACCTGTTATTGCCTTTACCTATAATGAACCAACGATTTTTACAGAATATCTTACCGACATCGCCCGGGATGCGAATAAGCAAGGTATTCGTTCCGTACTAATAAGCTGTGGATTTATGAATAAGGCGCCTCTGGCGGAGATGTGTTCGGTGCTTGGAGCCATTAAGATCGACCTGAAGGGATATAGCGAAGATTTTTATCGCAATGTATGCGGAGCGGAACTGCGCCCTGTCCTCAGAAGCATCAAACAGATAGCAAAGAGCCGTGCCCATCTTGAAATCGTCAACCTGGTTGTTCCCACATTAAATGATTCCGACAAGATGCTCCAGGAACTGATAGACTGGATATTGGGAGAAGTTGGTCCCGATGTCCCTGTTCACTTCACACGCTTTCATCCCGACTACCAATTGCTTAATCTCCCTCCCACGCCTATTGCCACGCTGGAACGCGCCCGTGATATGGCACTCGGTAAAGGGATGCATTATCCATATGTAGGTAATGTACCGGGCCATCCTGGGGATTACACCTACTGCCCGAAATGCAAAAAGGTTGTGATAAAGAGGCAGGGGTTTTTTATAATGGAGATGAACATAAAGGATGGGCGTTGTAAATTCTGCAGCCGGAAAATTGCCGGTGTGTGGGCGTAGAAAGAGGTTACTGAAAATGAAAATACTCCGATTGAGCCTTGCACTGCTTGTCATCAGTCTCTATTTTACCGTAGCATGCCAGGCGGTTAAAGCGCAGGATGCTGATGTTCGCGAACCTGCCGTCGCAGGAAAGTTTTATCCTGACTCCGCGGCCAAGCTGAGACTAGCCGTCGAAAAATTTCTCCAGGATGCGGTTCCCGTCAGAGTCAAGAAACCCATCGCTGTCATCGTCCCCCATGCCGGTTACATATTCTCCGGTCAGATTTGCGCCGACGGATTCAGACAAGTCAGCAATCGGAAGTATGATGTAGTCGTCATCCTGGGAACAAACCATACAAGTGCGAATTTTGAGAAAATTTCTCTCTATCCGGGCAGCGGATTTCGCACGCCTCTCGGTATGGCTCCGATTGACAGGGATGTTGTTTCCTCGCTGATGAAAGCAGACCCGGACGATTGTGTTCTGGATAAATCACTCCATGAACTTGAGCATTCCGTTGAAGTGATGGTTCCTTTCATCCAAGTCATCTTTCCCAAGGCAAAGGTTGTCCCCGTTGTCGTCGGCTCGCCGAATCTGCAGATATGCACCCGCTTCGGCCAGGCCCTAGCGAAGGTTTTGAAAAACAAACGGGCCTTGATTGTCGCAAGTTCCGACCTCTCACATTACCCGGCCGCGGAAGACGCAAATGTCGTGGACAGGGAAACTCTGGCGGCCATTACGAAGCTTAACCCCGCTGTACTTCAAAGAACTGTGCAGGCACTTGCGGACAAACGCATCCCTAACCTGCTTACAAGTGCCTGTGGAGAGGCCCCGATCCTGGCGGCAATGGCAGCAGCCAAATCTTTGGGCGCAACCCGTGGGGTGGTTATCAGCTATGCCAATTCAGGAGATGTGTCTATCGGTGAACGCTCGCGGGTTGTCGGATATGGCGCGGTTGTATTAACCGCGGAAGAAAATGGGAAAAACATCAGCGGATCTGCTCAACCAACACCGTCTGCTACATCTACCCCGCTTCGTTCATCCGATAAAAAGACCTTGCTTTCCTTTGCCAGAAAAACCTTATCCCAGGTATTTTTGACGGATACAGCTCCATTGGCAAGGGGTTTTAATGCAAACTTGCAACAGCCGCGGGGAGTTTTTGTAACACTTAAAAAAAAGGGAGAGCTGCGCGGCTGCGTCGGCCGGATAATCGGGGATGAGCCCCTTTGCAAGCTCGTCGGTACCATGGCGATTCAGGCGGCCTTTAATGACAGACGGTTCAGCCCGCTTACCGCCGATGAACTCAACGACATTGAAATAGAAATCTCCGTTCTGACACCTATAAAAAAGGTATCCGGCGCAGCCGATATTGTTGTCGGTAGGGACGGCGTCTTACTCAGCAAAGATGGCTATTCTGCTGTTTTTCTTCCTCAAGTGCCGACGGAACAGGGGTGGAACCGGGAAGAGATGCTGGATAACCTCTGCCTGAAGGCCGGGCTGACGGCGGGTAGCTGGAAAGAGGGAGTCCAATTGTCAACATTTCAAGCCGTAGTATTTAGCGAATCTCAATTCAGATAACCTCCATGACCATATCACTCCTCTCCATTGGGTTGATTTCAATTCTGGGGCAAGTTGTTCTGCTACGGGAATTGAATGTTTCCTTCTATGGAGTCGAGCTTATTTACCTCCTGGCCCTGGGAATATGGTTATTCTGGACAGCTACAGGCGCACTCCTCGGACGCCGATTTCATTTTCCATCCCTAAACCACATTGCAGTACTTTTTATTATCTTTGGAATCGCCCTTCCCCTGGACATTGCGTTCATCCGCTCCAGTCGTCTCCTCTTTGGTGGTGTACCCGGCGCATATCTTACCTTCCCGCAGCAATTAATCGCTGTAGTCATTTCCGTCCTCCCCGCAGGTCTATTATCCGGTCTCTTATTCCAGTGGGCTGCAAAGGCATACGTGTCAACAGGCAGGACGCTGGCCGTCGCCTATGCTATCGAAAGTGCGGGCGGATTAATTGGCGGATTGTTTTCCACTCTATTTCTAATATGGGGGCTCCAGAATTGCTCTATAGCATTTGTATGTGCTCTAGCCTCAGTCATAACACCTATAGTCTTTTTGAGGGGAACCGGAACATCGCTTCTCCGCTGGACAGCAACTGTCTTAGCCTGTATCTTTCTGGTGCTCCTCTGGAAGACATCCCCGCTTGACCGGCAGATGACCATATGGAGTCACCCGAACCTTTTGGAAAGCAGTGATTCTCCATACGGCAGGATCAGTGTAACACAGCTGCATAATCAGATTTCAGTTTTTGAAAATGACGCTCTGGCATTTGAGACTGAGGGAACCGATGCCGAATACTTCTGCCATTTAGCAGCCCTCCAGCACACGAATCCACTGCAAGTACTGATTCTGGGAGGGGGTATTGAAGGGATCGTTAAAGAAATGGAGCAATATGCGCCGAAGCGGATTGATTATGTCGAGATTAACCCCGTCATGCTGAATTTGGTGACACGGTTTCTTCCTGATAACATCCGTAAGTCACTTTGGGAACCAAACGTCCATATTACGTTTGCTGATCCCAGACAGTATCTTAAAGAGAGCGGTAAGTATGATCTCATCCTGGTCGGCATGCCGGAACCGACATCGGGTCAGGCAAACCGCTTTTACACGCGGGAGTTTTTCGAACAATGTGCCGCAAAACTGAATCCAGGGGGAATTCTGGGCTTCAGGCTTCGCACGGCTGAAAATCTCTGGACACTGCCGCTGACACGCCGTACCGCCAGTATCCATAATGCTTTGCGAACTGTTTTTCCCGAGGTGCTGTTTCTGCCGGGAACAACAAATATTGTGACTGCTTCTTGTGAACCGCTGCCGCGCACACCAGAAGTTATGTCCCGACGGTTACAGGACAGAAAAATTGTTACGAGATTGATCTCACCGAATTACATCAGATATCTCTTTACAAACGACAGGTTTTTCGAAATCAGGGATTCACTCAAGAGAGAAGCGGCACTGCCAAACACCGATATCAGACCGGTTTGTTATCAGTACGCCTTCATTATCTGGCTGTCGAAGTTTTATCCGCGCATCGCCCTTGTTGATCCATCTTCGATAATGGATAGGGGATTTTTAAAACCGCCATTATCATTCTTATTATGGATCAGCCTACCCCTCACTTTTTTGATCAGCCGCTTCTTTCCGGCCTGCCGTCGTGTTTTGCTGGTGGCTGTCGCGGGTTTTCTGGGGATGGTTCTGGAAACAATCCTCATCCTTTATTATCAGGTAAAGCATGGAGTACTCTATCAAGACATAGGACTGCTCTTGATGAGTTTCATGGCAGGCCTTGCACTCGGTGCAATGATCATAGACAGAGTAATGGGCTGGATGATTGACAGTCAAAGGCTTTTACGATGGTACGGAGTCGGTCTTATAAGCGGATTTTGCCTTTTGTGCGCTGTGGTTGCAACTAAAGTAACACTAAGCACCACCGCCGGTTTAGCTCAGACCTCATGGCTTCTCGCATCGGCTGGTTTTTTGGTTGCCGGTATTTTTGCCTACGCCAGCCTTTATGGAATTCAAGACCAGAAAAACATAATATCACCCCTGTATTCCTCAGACCTCATCGGCGGATGTATCGGCTCTCTACTTGGCAGCCTGATCTTGATCCCCTTAGCTGGTCTGGATATCACGACGCGGGGAATGCTGCTGCTTGCCGCATTTTCTCTTCTTCTGGTATGAAGGTAATTGTTTGACACTCAAATCATCTTGCTTTATACACTCAACGAAGAGAATCATTTTGGGAAAGGAAGGAATACTATGTGGGCGGGAACTAAAAAAACAGCGACAGCGAAAAGAATGAAAGAAATAATTTCATTAGTCTTTGTTCTATCGGCATTGGCGTTATTCCTTTGCGGAACATCAGAAGCCGAGATGTACAGATGGGTTGATGAAAACGGTGAAATACAGATAACAGACTCACCACCGCCGAATATCAAGTCAGCGGGAGAAGTAAAAATATACAGGGACATTCCTCAAGACAGCCGTGACACCGAACCATTATCAGATGTAAAGAAGCAAGAATCAAAACTATCTATCGAAACAAAGAAAAACCCTGAAGTAATCCTCTATGGCACCAGTTGGTGCCCATACTGCCGGAAGGCGCGTGATTTTTTCAGATCACGGGGAATCGATTTCATCGATTATGACATTGAAAAAGATAAAGAAGCGGCAATCCGTAAAAAAGAGCTGGACCCAAGAGGTGGTGTCCCCTTTGTTATTATCAATGGCCGGTCGATCCACGGATATTCGGAATCAGACTACGAAAGGGCGCTGCAGGAATAATAAAAATTGGGACAGCAGCAACTTTTCCTCTCAATTTAATTTTGTATTTCAACTGCCCATTTACTGTACCGTAGAAGGAGCAGCAACCCGGGCAGAGCCAGGGCGGTGCAGATGACAAAGAACATCACCCACCCCACGGCGT
>DASPQI010000129.1:0-2096 GCA_035625045.1 Syntrophales bacterium
CCAGACTACCTTATAGCTTAGCTGGAGCAACAAAACCGGTACGAATTTCAATGGAGATCTCAATCCTAAAATAGATAAAAGTGCAAATGAAAAGTAAACGCTCCCAGTAACGCCCAAAGTAATGGGATCTTGAGTCGGCAAACATAATATGGATTGCATGATACCAGGTATGACAATGATTCCCAAACCAAATCCACCTGCACCGATGACGGTATAGATATACATCCCCTTTAACCAACCCCAACGGACATTGATATTTCTAGACATGACACACCCTCCTTATTTTATGAGCTATATTAATTAATATAGACTGTTACAAAAATGCTTGGAACTAATTAATAATAAAAGACAAACATGCCATATTTTGATCGACCAAATAAAAAGATAAATAGGATGATATGGCATTATTTATCTGTTACCATTCTACTCCGAAAGGAGCGGAATTACCAATGTATAAAGGCGCGAAACAACGATTCGACATAGATCCCGTGATGAAGAAAATTTCTCCCTACATACCTGATGATGAAATTGATTTTCTTTTCCCGTTTAGGACTATTAACATCCAGGGACGGAAGAGGACATTTAAAGCAAGTCAACTCTACCGAGCTCATATATTAACCATGATCAAAGAAGTCACTTCATTCAATAAATTGAGCACTGAATTCAAATCCAGACGGTCATTTCGGGACTTCTGTCGTTTTAGAAATAAGAATTCAACACCCTCAACCCGTACTCTGTCTGAATTCAGGGAATATATCGGGCCATCTGGATTCCGAAAGATTGCTCAACTTGTCATCATGGCATTTTTAAATACAGTCAAACTACCCATTGTTACAGTCGCTGTTCCAGATGCCACTGATATGCCAGCACGGTGCAAGGGCTTCGCTAAAAAAAATGCGCATGTACTGCGGGCTGCACCTGTATGCGAGTTTATACAGCCTCGGAAGCCGCCAAAGGTACAAGAACTAAAAAGAGCGGTCAAAGCCCATATTTTGTTGGCTATAAGAAGCATACCTTGCGTCTCTGGCTTAAGATAAAGGGTAAGAATCTTATGATACCTCTTACCAGTTTTATAGAACCGGCAAATATTCACGAAGGGCAATACTTGCCACACATGGTTCAGCAGACCTGGCACGACTTGTCCCTTCATATTGACATAATCGTTGGAGACATGGGTTATATCAGTAGTGAGCAGAAAATGAAATTAAGAGAACAATTCCATGCTGCTGTTTTAACAAGGGTTCGTGAAAATATGCATATCCCAGACGAATATAGCAGTTACGGCCGTCCAGAATGTCCAGAGGGTATCCCGTTGTTATGGGATGGCTACAACCACGAAACCAGGATGCATTGTTATATTAGGCCTCCTGATAACTCTGCCTGTTTCTCTTGTCGATTGAATGGAAATTGTTACCAGGAGATCTATGTAAGGCCTTCAATCGATGAGCACCACTTTGGCATTATCCCTCTCCATACAAAAGTTTCCCAAAGACTGCTGCAGGAAATACGGCCCCAGGTTGAAAGAGGTTTTGAAAACGATAAAAACAAATTGTCAATGAACAAATTCTTCATCAACAGCTTAAAGTTGGCCAGGATTATTGGACACCTTGCTGATGCCTGCCAGGTCCTCCTACTTTTCGCCGACATGAAAACAAATACAAAATCAAAGGCAATGAAAGTCTTAAAACAAATGCATTCTCAATCTACTTTAGACTTTTAACAAATGAGGATTTTCAGGTTTTTTTCGTAACAGTCTCTAATATTTTTATGTTTGAAAACTCGGTTCCGTCCAAAGTACGAACAAAGGTACCAGGGGTTCCATCCGTTTTCCGTCTATACAGTTGTCTGGCTGTATTCTCATCAACACTCTTTACCTCTTCGTTTAGTGCTGTCAACATATGAAAATCTGTATGGATATGGTGCGATCGTGACACAAATGCGAGAAATGGGGAAAAAGATACAGGCAACCTTATGGTTTTTCCTAATCCTGTGCATGTTTATCTCGGTTTCAGATGGGACATTTTCCCTTGCTGGAGACGATTTCTCACTAAAATCAGAGTTAGTAAAGATACAAGACGATTACAGCGAATTCTATT
>DASPQI010000130.1:0-4420 GCA_035625045.1 Syntrophales bacterium
TTCCCCTGTGCTGCATATCGGTGCTGTTAATTATAGTCAAATTGCTGCTCAATAGCTCCGTGGCGACAGCCAACTTCACCCTCAGGGATACACGGTTCGCTGCTTATACATTCGCTCAGGAAATGGGCATTAACGAAGAAAATACGCTTTATGAAGGATACACGCCATTTTATCCCGCTAATCTGCTAATAGGCAGCATACGAGATGTTTATTTAACTCAGAACGCAAATAAGAATATAAGGTTTATCATTCTTTCTTCGGCCGTATATGACAGATACCTACAGGAGAAAGGACGCTATAAGACCGAAACTGAATTTTATAATAAAATATTCTCATTGCCATTGATAAAAAAATTTGAACATAAGGAATATCTATCTCAAACGGATCATCCATTTTTACTGGACAATGACCTGGCAAGAGGGGTAGCATTTCTTTTTCATTATTTGCGCAACAAGAATGAATTGTTATCAGGTCCGACGATACTTATTTACAAATATGTCTCCCCAGGTTTTCTTGACCACAAAAATGCGTTATGAAACATATTGTTACTGACGAATACATCATATCGCTTCTGAACGAGCTTCGACGCGACATCATTATGATGGCGGAGCATTCGGGGCACGTTGCGGTAGCCCTTTCGTGTGTCGACATACTTGCTGCTCTCTATGCCGAAATCCTATCCTGTAGTCCGGTACGGGTTAAGGACCCATCCCGGGACCGCTTCATTCTTTCCAAGGGTCATGGATGCATGGCGCTTTATGCGGTACTGGCCAGGATGGGTTACATTGACCGTCGGGATTTGGCGACTTACGGCCACAAGGGTTCAATACTGGCCGAGCACCCGCTGGCTGGCAAGGTCAGCGGCGTGGAATGGGCTACCGGTTCCCTGGGCCATGGCCTAGCAATCGGGGCCGGAATGGCTAAGGGACTTAAGCAGCAGGGAATTGGTTCACGTGTTTTTGTTCTGTTGGGTGATGGGGAATGCAACGAAGGGAGCGTGTGGGAAGCAGCTGCTCTGGCTAACGCAACCAGGCTTGATAATCTGGTCGCAATCATCGATATGAACGGTCTACAAGCTTGTGGTCGCTACGAAGATATCTCGCCGGATATTGATTTGTCCAAATGCTGGAGCAGCTTTGGCTGGGAAGTTAATGAAGTGGATGGGCACAACTACCGGGAGCTTGTTCATGCGCTGGGGCAACCTGCCATTACGGGCAGGCCGAGAGTAGTTATATGCCATACCGTCAAAGGCAAGGGACTTGATTTCATGGAAGGCGACCTGGAGTGGCATTACCGTCCCGTCCGTGGTGATTACCGCGACAAGGCGCTCAGGAGCCTGAACGGTGCGTGACGCCTTCTTTTCCGAACTTTTTAAGCTATTCCGCCAGGACCGGAGAGTGGTTTTCCTGACCGGTGATCTCGGCTACAAACTCTTCGATCAACTCGCGGAGCACGACCCGGCCAGGGTCATCAACTGCGGCATCCGTGAGACTGGTATGATAGGCTATGCTGCAGGGCTTGCACAAACCGGGATGCTGCCGTTTGTCTATTCCATAACACCCTTTGTTACACTTCGCTGCCTGGAACAGATCAAGATCGATCTCTGCTATAACCGCTCAAATCTGGTGGTTGTCGGAGTGGGCGGAGGATTCGCCTACGGTCCGAATGGCCCGACGCACCACGGAGTAGATGACATCGGAGTTTTGAGCTGTCTGCCGGGATTGAAAGTCTGGACCCCAGCCGACCCCCATGAAGTTCGGTTATGCGTCCGTGCGGCATCCTCCCTTGATACCCCGGCCTATCTGCGTCTGGGACGCAATAAAGAGCCTCATGTTTTCAACACACTGGACAGCACACCGGACATTTCCCAACCTGCTATGGTCCGGCAAGGGGCAGATGGTGTAATCGTCACCTGCGGCTTTATTCTCCAGGAGGTGCTCAAAGCGGTGGAGCTGCTCAGCCAATATGGCATTCAGCCCGCGGTTATCCGTATCGCCACTCTTCGCCCTTTCCCCGAGGAATTTTTTCGGGCGGTCTCAGCCGCCGGCGGACCGATCATGACCGTTGAGGAGCATGTCGCAGCCGGAGGACTTGGACAGGAGTGCGCCCGCATCATCGCCGAAGCCGGCAGTGGCAATCGTTTCAGGATGCAGGCCATTCCTGCGGCGTTCCCGGATGCCTGCTATGAACGCGAGCAATTGCTTGCCTGGTCCGGGCTCGATGCCAGGAGCATAGCGTCCGTCTTTCGACAGCTTTGGTCGAGTAGCTGCGGTAAGGAGAAGCAATGAGGAAAGATGCCCGGATCGAGGAAATAAGCCCCAGCGGCATTGCAGGGATAGTTGAAACGTTATTGCTGACCCTTTCGGTCACCAGCCTCTGGTATTATTGTTACTATCTGTTGGCTCCCTGGATCTGGAGCCAGAACATCCCGTTCCGGCCGGAGGATATCACCCCATGGATCCTGGGCGCCACAAATGAACATGATGGCGTCGAGATATACGCGATGTATATACTGATGTTCCTGAACATGGCCAGCGCACTTTCCCTCTCAGGCATCATCGGGCACCTTGCGGGACGAGGTTCTCGACGAATCCTTTCAGCATTTTTTGCCCTTCTCTGCGTTCTGTATTGTGCAAAGATCGGCTTCAACCCGCCCATGAACAGTCTGTCGGATATCTCTTTCTCAATGATCGTCTGGGAATCCCTATTGATCATGGTTGTCGTTTTTTCGCTGACAGCGTTCTTGAATTACCTGTATCTGCGCTCTTCGCGGTGGGGTTTGACCATAGCCGCGTTGTTGCTGGTCCCGGTCTGCTTTTTAGCAACCTCGGAGGTTTCCTGGAGGGATTATTCCTACATATTCGCACCGGCGCTGAGGCTTCTACGCGGCGCCGCCGTTTCAGATATCTACTTCCAGTACGACTTACTGCCGTCCCTGCTGGCGGCAGCATGGATGAAGCTAGATCTGGACCTGAACAATTTCAGGGTCATGGGAGATGCAGCCTATTATCTTGCCATATTAGGCGTGTTCATTTTGTCGGGGAAACTCTTCCACAAAAAAACGCTTGCCGTTTTTCTCTTCACCGCCCTTATTCTCGGGCGGATGTACGCCAGCCCCTATGATGCAACCATTGCATTTCAAGTGACCCCACTGCGGCTTGACCTCTGGCTACCGCTAATGCTGATAATCTACTATTGTGGGCCTTATCACTGGTCAATGGGGCTGGCTTGCGGCCTCCTGATCATCCTGCTCAAAAATTTCGGCATTATCTATAGTGCGGCTTATGTCCAGCTTCTCCTGACATTGTGGGGAATCGGCTATTGGGATGGAGAAAACAGGGGTTCGCTCCTGCACAGCCTCAAAGATCATGGAAAACGTTGCGCAATGCCGGTTGCGATTATCATCTGCTGCGCCATTGCAAGTCATTTTTTGCTTTGGAATGCCGAATTCGGTAACTACGCCGCCTATTATCAGAAGATCGGCATCGGGTTCATTCAAATCGCGCGAAACTCGTTCTACTGGTACGTGCCTGCGATTTTCAGCATGGTGGTCATACTCCTTCTCCGAATGCGTAAAATAGTGCCTTCCAACTATCTGAACACCGGCTTTTTCCTGGTTTTCTGTGCAATTGGCAACTCGATCTATTTTTTCGGCCGGAGCCACGAACACAATATCCTCAACATCGCCATTGTCCTTTTGTTTCTGTTCTTCCTCTTGCTGGATCTTATCAGCCGTTCCCTGGATATGGCTGATGGCAGTCATTCCTTGCCGTTGTTCGTGAGGAGGTACGGCGTTGATTGTGTGGCCGTTGCCTTGATTGCAGTCATAATCGTCTCATACTCGGAAAACATACTCTTCAGGAAGAGTTTAGAACAGATTTCGAATGCCAGAAACGTCAAATTCAATTATCCTCCCATGTTGCCGGAAAATGTACCAGAGGACTTTCAGGGTTTCATAAATAAGATTCGTACGGTCACAGGTAACAGCAAAAAGGTATATTTTATCGAAGACGTTGATTTTTTCTTCTACTATTACGGAGGATATTCCCCGGTCGGCTACTGCAATCCGTTTCATACCTGGATATTCACCAAGGATTTAACGCGATTTTTGCAAGGATTGCTGGATAATGGGTATTACTTGGTTTGCAGCACTAAGCTCGAATCTGTGCTAGGCCCCCTTAAGTGTAATAAAATTGCAACTGCATACGATGCCGTTATTGTAGCCAAGTTGCCCAGTCAGTCTCTCAAACCGTAGTTAACCGAGGAAATACTTCTGTGTCCTGCAGGAGCTATTTGAAACTATGATCATCGCAAACAAAATCAGATGCCTGCAAGGGCCGATACTCGTGCTCGGCGGCAGCGGTTTCATTGGAGCAAACCTGGTTCGAACCATTATTGTGCACCGGGACGATGTGTACGG
>DASPQI010000131.1:0-2075 GCA_035625045.1 Syntrophales bacterium
TTGCCATAGAACATGAAACGGGCGCCAGCATTCGGTTCAATTACCACTCTATCTCCGATTCTGAAATCAGCCGCGATCCCGACGGGGATATAGTGCCAGTAGTATTTTTCCTGGATATTTAAGATATTGTCCCCTGCACAAATCCTGTTTGACCGCGGTCCCAATGACGATAGCCATATCCTGTATAGGGTATGATGGAGACATTTTTTGTAATGGCAAAATTGTAACCGATGTCCAATTCTCCTCGAAAAAGAATTGGTGATTATCATCCGAAAATGTTATCGGGATTGTGCCGCTCTGGTCTGTCCCGTCGTATGTAACGTCGCCCCAGGAGAATTCAAGAAATATCTTCGAATAAACATTATTTTTCTTATTGTAGTTCCACCCCAGATAGAAACCAGGCAGCCACCCCTTTTCAGTACTTTTTAGAGGAGCGGGCAGGTCTTCCTTATAGTCTAGATACCAATACATGAAGCCAAATTCAAAACTCTGGCCTTCAAAGATCTTCTGAGTTTCGTTCAGCCTTGCATTGACTAAGAGATCGCCTTTTTGTGCTTCAGCGGCTAAGGAAAACCCGGACAAGATTAAGAAGAAAGAACTTATGATTATGGCACAGATGCATTTATTCCACGTAAAAAACCTCCTTCTTTGCAAAATGCTGTTGCCGAATAACTGTTACGCAATAAGTTTTTCTTTATCGCGTTTATTACATGATCAATCACCATTTCCATATCTTTCACTATGTCACTTACCTGTTATTGGGTCCATTCATCAAAGAACATGTAAATTACTAATTGAATACTTAGAATTCATATCGGCTTATACGCATTCAACCTTTAGCAAATAGATATAAACATTTAATTAAAATTGCATATTTGCCATAATATATGGTTAAAGAGTTTAATTTGAAAGGAAGGACATTGTCACAGTTCTTCAATACCTTTTCACTTCGATAACAGCGTAATGTCCGCGCCAGTCCTTGTTTATATGCAGTAAGGTCTTTCCGGTAAAAAGTCTTATGAACAGACTTACGCCGCAGGCCGTAGACGAGCCGGAATACCCGTACTCACTAAGGTAATCAAATTCGGCGGCAGGCTGCAAAACCCTTCTCAATTTGGCAGCTTCATAGTCATCTATCAGAGCCCCGAAGGAGACCACATCCACCGGCGCTCTTTCCCTGACCCACATCATACATGAGGCACTGTCCCGGAATGACCTAATCTCTTTAATCGTCCCCACAGCTCCATCCTTCTCAGTTTTGACGTAAAGCCATCCACTTCCGTCAACCATTTGCCAGCCGCGTCCACCCTGCCCTTCCATGAACATCTGAGAAAGTGCGGCCTCATCGACGCCACCGATAAGGGCGTTTTTTTCCACCCCGCCTGCGAAATCCGTTCTTACCAGCTCCATTCCCCTTTCAAATGAAAGATGCTGGCTGGAAACTATGATATTACGACCCCGGATGCCCAGGCTCTGGGCAAGATAAAAAGCCGCCGTATTGCTCATAGTATTGATGAAGCCGAATGGCTTGGGCAGAGAGTGGGCCAAATATATTTCATCGAGTACCTGCGCAGTCTCACCGAGGTTCCCGTGCTCCGTCGTTAGGTAAACAGCCGTATCAGGATCAAGGGAGTGTTCGTGAATACATTGACGAGCGCCAAGCAGGGTAAGAAGGATGAATCTGTTCACCCTGCGGAAATTATCCGGAGTACAGCGGCTCAATTTCTTTTTTAATTGATTAGTGTCCTCGTTTGCAGCGTCTGTGAAGGCAGAGGCACCGTGAATGAAGATATCGCTCATCCCGTGCTCGCCTTATTTGAGATGATGAGGGTGGTGCAATTGCCGCCAAACCCAAAATAGTTCAACATAAAATTGCCTTCCCTTACTTCCATATTTTCCGTAACGGGATTCAGATTTAATTGTTCATCTAATTCCCGGAAACCCGGTGTGGAGGGAATAAATCCCGCCTTGACTGATTCCGTAAACAATATCTGTTCAATGATACCGCAGGCACCCGCGGTGTGACCAACGAAAGGCTTAACACAAGTTACAGGGGGTATCTCATTCCCGAAAAC
>DASPQI010000132.1:0-5505 GCA_035625045.1 Syntrophales bacterium
AGGGGTCCTTTCCCCACTGATCCACATCTGTCATTTTCAATCTGTCTTTCCCTCTTAGGCCATAGTCCGCGATTTCTACCTCTACGAGAAACGCATCTATCTCTTTCAATGCCTATCATGGAAAATAGTTGATGATTTCGGGCAATGCCTTTCGAATTTTCGGGGAATAAAGTGTGTTATTGCAAGATCTGACCCTATTGAATTGCCGCAAGCCACAAGTTATTCACCGTCGCCTGAATTGACTTGTCACGCAATGATCTCATTCAGTCCTTCGATCACTTGGGCCATTTCCTCCTGGGATACTCTGCCAATGACCTTCCCGATCCTCTCTACAGAAAGGGTTCGGATTTGGCTGATTTTAACCCATGACTGTTTCGGCACATCTCCCGTCTTTAATTCGAGCGTCAACGGAAATCCCGCTCTCTGCGGATGGCTTGTAATTGCGACAGCTATAGCGGTTCCTGACCGTTCGTTGAAGATATCGTGACTTAAGATCAGAACCGGACGTAACCCTGCTTGTTCATGACCTCGACTGGGGTTGAGATCAGCCCACCGGATTTCACCTCTTAGTATTCTGGCCATTGACTCACATCCTCAGTCATTCCTTCTTCAGCCATGGCCTTTTCAAATGTGGGTTGGAGCTTGGCGCATTCCGTCGCCAGCCGGCTGCGTTTCATGCGGCGAAGTTTTTCACTGACTGCTTCTTGAATTGCCTGACTGCGGCTTTGGAAGACGTGTTGATTAACCAGCCGATCCAATTCACCTATAAATTCTTCGTCTAATGTAATAGCTATTTTCTCTTTGCGCATGTTAATCCTCCTAAGGTATTACATTATATCATACCTATATTCAGCCGAGCAATCCTTTTTTTGTGCGTAACCAGCCTGTGGGAAGATTCCTTTTGACAAGTGAGTACTATGTTTTCGGAGGTCACGTGATCCTTTCCAAGTATGAGATCATTGGTTGTAGCGCGCTCTATGAGGTCATTTTTCTCTGCGTCTCATCCGAGAAGCTCCTAGAGACCTTCCGTAAAGCCCCGACACAAAGATCACCGGGAGCCGGATTTGTGGACGATACCTTTTTATCTTTCTCCCTTCACCTTTAAAAACATAAAAATTGAAGACACTACAGCTCACATCCGGAGGGATTATAAATGTTAGAAACAATCTTTATTTAATATTTCCCAAAAAATGCGGTGATGTCAAAGTAGTAAGATATATTATTATTGTTTTTAATGTCTTCTATTTTGATTTCGTCATAAGATTTGCCATTCTTATTTAAGAAACCTTGCATTATCGGTTTCCAATCCGCATTTTTTTCTCCGTGTTTTTTACCTATATAGATCAATTCCGCTATAATACCTTCTTTTTCATTTTCCGCCCCATTAATAATTATTGCATTTTCAATTGACAATCCATCACCGCCATCAAATCGGATTTGACCTTTTTCTATTCTTTCTCCAGTCTTTTGATACTGTAATCCTATCTGTTCCCGTTGCTGCCCCGGGGTTAAAGACGAACCATATCTTTCTGGAGAGGTGCAAGAGAGTGTTAAAATTAAAATGCATGGTAAGATAAATTTAATCATATTTTTCCGCGGGTTTAACGAGCCTGTTAAGCTGCGTCCCCGATACGAAGCCGCTTCAATTAGGTTCCACAACCAACAGCCATTCTGGTTTCTTACAAGCTCAGACGCCGGCTTCAACAGCATGTTAAAAGGCCTTTTCCAATTACCATATCCAAGGAATTAGCTTTTTTGTTTTTAATCTATAATCTTCATATTTTGATCCCAATGTATTAGCCATATATTCTTCTTCAATATAAATTCGATACAAT
Source organism: Syntrophales bacterium (assembly GCA_035625045.1). Classification (GTDB taxonomy): domain Bacteria; phylum Desulfobacterota; class Syntrophia; order Syntrophales; family UBA2185; genus DATKLL01. The sequence continues at coordinate 1,836 of DASPQI010000132.1, forward strand.
AAAGCCGCCAGAGGCAATATGATTACCACTATTAATGAAAGCCAATTCTGTACGGCAATTCCGTAACCTAAACAGATCATTAGCAAGCCAGTGTATGAAGGATGTCGTATTAATTTATATGGACCTTTTTGGATTATTTCCTGGTCTTTATGCACTTCTACGGTAGTACGAAATGACTTACCCAATGTGAAAACAGACCATATTCGAATGAAAAGGCCAAATGTCATTACGACAATGCCTATGCAAAATATTGATATTGTTTTGACTTTATTAGAATCTGCTTTTATCAAAATACTTATAACCCCTGAGAAAGTAATGCCAATTATTATAGAAAGAAAATTGAAATATCTTGTTCCACGATCCTTTTCAGTCTTTCCCTTGCCTTGTTTTTTATCAATTATAAGAAGATATATCTCATAAGCAAAGAAAACAAGAAGTAATGAATTAAGTGTAATAATGCAAGCAATCATTTCATTAGGTCCTATTAAAGATAATTTTATCCGCTCTGATTTGAAATAAGCAATAATTCCATGAAATTGTCACCGCATGTAAAACTATATTTTTCTTAATTGATTAAGCCTTTTAACGACAAGCTCAGCCGCAATGGTTTAGTGCGGATGCACTGCTGTCAGGTGCGGCGTGGGGTTATGCGTCGAGAATATCGCCTTGAGTTAAGCGTCTGGCTGGAGACAACTAGCTTTACATCAAGCAAGACGCTCTACTGTCTCTTTGAGCTTCAAAATGCCCCATTCAATTTTGTCCGGCTCAAATGCCGGAAAGGTCAATCTGATAAGAAGACCTTTCTTGCGCTTTTCTTCCTTACAGTTGGGAGGGAGAGCATCCCAGGCAGCAGCTACACCCACACCAGCTTGTTTTGCGGATTCGATGAAGGAGGCTTCTTTATCACCTGAAATATTCTCAAGGGTGAGGGGGGCAAAAAAGCCACCGGTGATTGCCACTGGAAACGCTCCAGGGAAGAAATTATTAAGCGCGGTATTTAATGCCTCCATTCTTGGTCTGTAGAGTTTGCACAAGTATTTGACGAAATCGTCATACTGTCCCGATTCTATAAAATCGGCTATGAACGCCTGAGTCGGCAAGTTGGGGTTTATGCGTGTATTGGCAATAATGCCGGAAAGATGCCCCACATAATGAGCTGGAACGATCATATACCCGCACTTGGTTCCCGGAGAAATCGTTTTCGTAAAAGAGCTTGTTAGAATGGGTCCCCACTCTGAGACTTCTATCGAACCGTTCGCTTTTCCATCATACCGAAGGGGTTGATAACAGATGTCCCATAGGCATGGGATACTATGTTTCTGGCAAATGCGTTCAACATCCTTTCGGTTCTCTTCTGTGTAGTTGATGCCTGTTGGGTTTTGATGATACGGTATTCCGTAAAAAGCCGCAGCTGCAGTCTTATTAACCACGTCTTTAAATTGGTTCAAATCAACCCCTTCCGGTGTTAATTTAACGCCAATCAAATGATGTCCGTAGCACTTTGCATCGAGTAATACTCGATCGTAGCTTGCTTCTTCAACAATGATATTGCTTTCCCTTGGGAGTGACTTGAAAAAAAGTGAGATAACCTCCAGGCCACCGTTGCCTACGATAACCCGTTCCGGATTAACATGATGTAAGCTGCTGATCAGATCCCGCAGAGGTTTAAAGCCAGAAAAATGGCCGTATTGAAGCACCTCCGTTCCATACCGCCTGATGACTTTTTCGTATCCCTCTGCCGCCATTGGAATAAGGCGTGATAAGGCTTCTTCTGCAGGAACCCCACGCAAGAAATTGATTGATAGTTTCTCACTCATTTTGCCTTTTATGATATCCTTTCATTTTTATTAAAGCATAACGGGTGCGGTTGAGAAGCAAGCCCCGAAGGGGCGTTATCCGGTGGAGCCGATGGTTAGAGAATACGTTTCTCCCTTCTCTTTTAGAAACATCAAAATTAAAAACCTGACCCTCTATCTTCCTTTTTTTCCCCTTCGCAAATAGGGCAGGGCTTCTACCTACCCCTTGCTTCAGTGTGTTGCCCAGGTTCTAACGGTTATCACAGCCCCAAATTGAAAATTCGATTGGCGTTTTCCCATAACACTTTCGCTTCGTCCGTCTTGCTTAACCCCAGGTTCCTGACGATATCGATATGCTCACGCGGGCTGATTGGAACCGCGGCATAATCGGTGCCGAACAGCACATGGTCGATGCCGAACGTTTCAATGGCATACTTGACACCCAGTGGATTGAATCCCATGGTGTCCACGTAGAGATTGGTCCTGAAATATTCACTCGGTTTTTTACGGCATACCGCCGCCTCTCTTTCCGCTAATCCCCTGTAGCCCAACCGGTAACCGAAATCGAGTCGGCCGACGATATTGGGCAAAGCCGCTCCCATATGGGGCAAAACGATCTTTAGTCCCGGGTGGCGGTCAAATACGCCGCTGTAGATCATGCAAGCCACGGTCATAGTGGTGTCAAAAGGACGGCCGATCATCTCTTCGAGCCGATAGATGTTCATCTTTGAATAACCGATCGGCACAAAAGGTGGGTGAAGGAAAATGGCGACATCCCGAACCTGGGCATATTTCCAGAACGGTTCTATTTTTTGTGAATTGAGAAATTCTCCGTCCCAGCTGGTTCCGATTGTAATGCCCTTGGCGTCATATTCTTTAAAACAGCGCTCGCACTCCTCGATACTCGATTGCTCGGAAGGATTAACAGCGACCATAAAAGCAAGTTTGTCGGGATACTCCGCCACCATCTTGGCCATCGCGTCGTTGAACTGCCGTGTCACCACTTTGTCCGGCGCGAAGAATAGAGCCTGACAGAGCGTTTCCAGGCCCATGGAAAAACTGAGTAGGCTTAAAGTCACGCCGGCTTCATTCTGACATTGTATTTGCAAATTAATCTTTCTCATCTCAGGATAGATGATCGAAGTAATACCTTTTCTCGTCGCGGAGGAGTAACCCTCGGTTTCCTTAAGATTCATCCGCATTTCGGTAATGGAGCGTGTCAACCCTCCCACCATCGAGGATGTCTCCGGCATACAATGCCGATGAATGTCAATAATGGGCACCGACAAACTTGACCGGGTTCCCCGGGGAGCTTGCTGAATCGCCTGGCCGCGCAGTTTTTGTTCATTGCCGGAAAACGTGGACGCACACGACGCTGCAAGACTTCCGAAGCCAAGCCCCATCAACCCGGTTCCCGTCCGTTTCAGGAAATCCCGGCGTGACACGGTCTTGTCCTTCTTCAGCGATGGTACATCTTCTTCTTTCCTTCGATGCATGATTTCCTCCTCGATTGGGTTCTCAGCGATATCCTCGCCTCCCTGAAGGCCCAACGGAAAGCTGAGCTTGAGGCGGGCGTCCTTTCCCACCGATTGGCGCCTCGTTAGGCGATCTTGTCTGTTTGCCTCGGAGTGAAGATAGTGAAGATAGGATCAGGTCTTGCAATCATACATTTTATCCCGCTCCACCCGTTTCATCGCCCGGCTTATAGTAGCATAATGAAAACCCAAATGCTCAGCAATTTCCTTCATTGTATAACCATAGCGAACATAGGCAGCATAAATAGTCTTGTCTTCAACTCTTCTATCCTTCACCCCTTTCCCTTTAAAGAGTTCACTGAGAGAAGGCCTTGCCGCATATCTTTGCAGCCTGGGCAC
>DASPQI010000133.1:0-10630 GCA_035625045.1 Syntrophales bacterium
TCGACCTCGGAGGCTACCTTCTTGGCCAAATTTTCATCTGGGGTCAGACAAATAGCACTTGCCATTTCATCATGTTCCGCCTGGGCAAGCATATCAGCGGCCACGAGAGATGCATTGGCCGATCCGTCGGCTATGATGAGGACCTCGCTTGGGCCGGCGGCCATGTCAATTCCGCACCTGCCCATTTCATATACAATAAGTTTCGCTGCTGTAACATAGGCGTTGCCGGGACCAACGATCTTATCTACTCGCGGTATTGATTTCGTTCCGGATGCGAGCGCAGCTATGGCCTGGGCGCCGCCAATTTTGAATATCTGCGTAACACCGCTCAGCTTTGCAGCGGCGGCTATGAGAGGATTTACTTTTCCACCTTTCGAAGGTGTTACCAGGACAATTTCCGGAACACCGGCAATCTTCGCCGGAACTGCGGCCATGATAACAGTGGAAGGATAACAGGCGAGACCCCCGGGGGCATAGATACCGACACGTTCCAGCGGCTCTATACGCTGACCGAGTTCAATGCCTTCTTCATCGTTATAAGACCAATCTCCAATGCGGTTTTTTTTGTGAAAACTCTTGACTCGCTCTACGGCCAGTCGCAGGACTGCTAAGTCCTCAGCTTGGACTTGTTTGACGGCACTCTTCATTTCTTCAGGAGACACTGCCACAGTATCAGCATTCAGTTCATATCCATCCAGCATTTTTGTATATCTAAAAAGTTCCTGATCTTTCTTTTCAGGATTCTTCTTTTTATCCATGATATTTTTGACGATCTCTTTAACAATCTCCCAGCATTCGTCAGGGAATAGACCGCGATCCTCAATCTTCTTTAACAACTGCTTGTAATACACCGTATCTGTGTGAATAATTTTCATCTCGATACTTTTATCCGGACACTCTTTTTATGTCAGCACCGAGGGGCGATAATTTCTTTTCGATCCTCTCGTATCCCCTGTCTATGTGATAAACCCTGGATAGTTCCGTCGTCCCTTCCGCGGCCAATCCCGCGAGGATCAGCGAAGCAGAGGCCCTGAGATCCGTGGCCATAACCTGGGCCCCCTTGAGTTTCGGAATCCCCTTCACCATGGCGCTGTTTCCGTGAATCAGGATATCCGCTCCCATTCTCATCAATTCACTCACATGCATGAATCTGTTTTCAAAAATCGTTTCCGTTATGACGCTGAGACCGCTTGCCACAGCCATTAAGGCCATGATCTGCGCCTGCAGGTCTGTAGGAAATCCCGGGTAAGGGAGTGTTTTTATGTCCACACTCTTAATCTTCCTTCTGGCCACGACTCTGATTCCACCATCTATTATGGTAATTTCCATGCCTGCATCTCTTAGCTTCAGGATTAAAGCATCGAGGTGAGAAGGATCGCAGCCAAGTATTCTGACATCTCCCCCAGTAATCCCGGCGGCAATCATAAAAGTACCTGCCTCGATACGGTCAGGAATAACGGACGCTTCGACGGGGCGCAATTGATCAACCCCATCTATCATGATTATATCCGTGCCCGCGCCGGTGATTTTTGCTCCCATGTTGTTAAGGACATCGGCAAGGTTGACGACTTCCGGCTCCTTGGCCGCGTTCTGCAGGAATGTTGTTCCCTCAGCCAGACATGCCGCCATCATAATGTTTTCCGTTCCCGTTACCGTGGAAATGTCAAAGTAGATGGTGGTGCCTTTCAATCTTGCAGCCTTGGCCTCTACGTAACCGTCCTTCAGCTCTACTTCCGCCCCTAAATCTTGCAGGGCCTTTATATGAAGATTAACCGGTCTGGCTCCTATGGCGCATCCACCAGGAAGAGAAACCCTGGCCACACCCATCCTTGCTACAAGGGGGCCGAGTACCAGGACGGATGCCCTCATAGTTTTGACAAGTTCGTATGGGGCTTCACAATTATTAATATTTTCCGTATTGATTTTTACAGTCGACTCACCCTCTATTTTAGCCCCTAAATTTCTGAGGAGTCTTTTGATCGTCTTGATGTCCACCAGATCGGGAATATTATGAAATGTGCTTACCCCTGGTGTTAAAAGTGCGGAAACCATGATGGGAAGAGCGGCATTTTTAGCTCCACTGATGCGAACATCGCCGTGGAGTTTTTTGCCGCCAACTATGATTATTTTATCCACCTGTCAAAACTCTCCTGGCTATGGCAACCCGGTCAATGCCAGTATAGTCACTTCTTAAGGTAATATTGTCATAAAGGTGAGATTCCTTCAACATATTTTCTACCCGGTTTTTCTGCCTGGCTCCAATTTCCATGAGAAGCCAGCCTCCCGCTTTCAGAAAGGAAGCCCCGACTCGGATGATTTCCCAGTGAATTTCGGTTCCTTCGACTCCGGCAAGAAGTGCCGATTCCGGCTCAAAATCTCGCACTCCCACAGGAAGTTGGTCGTATTCCTCTTTGGATATATAGGGCGGATTGGACACAATAATGTCAAATTTACCGGCTACGAGTTCGAATAAGTCGCTTATAAGAAAGGATATATTTTTTGCGACACCGTTGATTTCTGCGTTTTTAGAAGCGACGGCAACGGCCTCTGACGAACTGTCTGTCGCTACTATATTTGTATTCTTCAGTTCATATGCCAATGCAACGCTGATTGCTCCACTGCCTGTGCCGATTTCCAGGATTCGGGGGCTTCTTTCCCCCTCATGTGAACAGACCTTCAGTACCTCTTCCACAAGAATTTCTGTTTCCGGTCTGGGTATAAGCACATGTTTATTGACTTCAAAAGGAAGGGACCAGAACTCCTTCTTTCCGATGATGTAAGCAACCGGTTCTCCGAGCTTTCGCCTTTCAACCAATCGTCGAAATTCCTCGAGGTATTTTTCTGTTAGTTGCTTTTCGGGATGTGTGAAAATGCTCGTTCGATCCTTTTTTAAACAAAAGGACAATAGCACTTCAGAGTCGAGCCTGGGGTTTGTGAGGGCGCGACTTTCCAGAGCAGTTACTGCTTCTTTAAGAGCAGTTGTAATGTTCATTTTAATGATTTCGATAAAGGTAAAAATGAGTTAACTGACAGAACGCTTCAATGCCTCGGCCTGAAAATGCGTGGCGAGGGCGTCTATCATATCCTGAATGTTGCCGTCGAGAAATGCTTCCAGATTATATAGCGTCATGCCGATGCGGTGATCAGTGATCCGCCCCTGGGGGAAGTTATATGTCCTGATCCGTTCGCTACGATCCCCGCTGCCGACCTGAGTTTTTCTCGTTTCAGAGATTTCCGTATTCTGCTTCTGTACCATTATATCCAGAAGCCTTGCCCTGAGGACCTTGATGGCCTTTGACTTATTTTTATGCTGGGATTTTTCATCCTGGCAGGTTACGACGAGGCCGGTGGGCAGATGGGTAATCCTGACGGCAGAATCTGTCGTGTTTACACTCTGTCCGCCATGGCCGCTGGAGCGATAAACGTCAACACGCAAATCATTAGGATCGATGTTAACTTCCACTTCTTCCGCTTCCGGAAGGATGGCTACGGTAACTGCGGAGGTATGAATTCGCCCTTGGGACTCAGTAACAGGAACCCTCTGGACGCGGTGCACGCCGCTTTCATATTTCAACTTGCTGTATGCGCCCCTGCCTTCAATAAGGGCGATGATTTCCTTGAAACCGCCCATGCCGCCCGCCGGACTGCTGCTCATCACCTCCACCTTCCAGCGGTTCTTCTCCGCATACTGGGCATACATACGGAAAAGGTCAGCTGCAAAAAGCCCGGCCTCATCACCGCCGGTGCCGGCCCTGATTTCCAAGAATACGTTTTTGTCATCGTTTGGGTCTTTTGGTAGAAGAAGAAATTTAAGTTTATTCTCCAACGTCGCCAAACTATCCTTGAGTTGCGGGAGTTCTTCTTTGACGATTTCTTTCAACTCATTGTCGTCTCCGCGAAGTAAAATTTGATCTTCTTCGATGCGGGCGTTTATTTTTTCGTATTCCCTGTAGGTCTCCACAAGATTATGAAGGTCTGCATGCTCCTTCGCGTATTTTTGATAGACGTTAGGCTTGCCGATAACATCCAGACTGCTTAACAGCCCTTCCAGGTCATTATATCTCATTTCAATATCTTTCAGTCTTCTGAACATAAGTTCCTTTTTTACATTATAAGTTGGTGTCGCGGGCGTATAAGCCCGATACCATTGTCGATCGAATATATAACCTTCAAATCTAGAGAAATTGCCCTTGCGAGGTAATGCCGAACAACAACGTTGCAATCAGCACAAAGGGCTCATCGGCGGGAGGGGGATTTACTCCGGAGATTTTACTCTGTAATGTGTATGTTTGATATATAATCACTGAATTAGGCAGATTTACCCTTATTATCTTTTGCTTCTTCACCGGCATATTTCTTCTTGAATCTCTCTACCCGACCTGCGGTATCGATTATCTTTTGTTTGCCCGTCATAAAGGGATGGCACTGAGAACATATTTCAATTTTTATGTCCTTTTTGGTGGACTTTGTTTCTATAACGTTTCCACACACACATGTAATTGTCGTTTTTGTATATTCTGGGTGAATACCTTCTTTCATCTTATGTTTATAATCCTCCTAGCAAAATTACAGTACTTTATAATTATTTACGTCATAAATGCAAGTATAATTGCACTTCAAAGCAATCCCCTGTTTAGGGGGAGGGCTTCACTGATTCATGGAATTTAAAAAGGCCTGATTTGTTTCTGTTTTACGTATCTTGTCGACAATAAATTCCATGGCCTCTATAGGATTCATTTCCTGGAGAAGTCTCCTTAATATCCATACCTTGTTAAGATTACTCTTGGGTATCAGTAATTCTTCCTTCCTCGTACCGGAACGAATAAGGTCGAAAGCAGGAAATACCCTCCTATCCGCAATCCTCCGGTCCAGGTGAAGCTCCATATTACCCGTACCTTTAAATTCTTCAAAGATCACTTCATCCATTCTGCTTCCCGTATCAATTAGGGCCGTGGAAATTATGGTCAGACTGCCGCCATTTTCTATATTTCTGGCGGCGCCGAAAAACCGTTTTGGTTTATGTAGGGCATTGGAATCAACACCACCGGATAAGACCTTACCACTGGGGGGTACCACTGTGTTGTATGCCCTGGCGAGCCTGGTGATGCTGTCAAGAAGAATGACCACATCCTTTTTGTGTTCTACAAGACGTTTCGCCTTCTCGATCACCATTTCCGCTACCTGGACGTGCCGTGTGGCCGGTTCATCAAATGTCGACGATATCACTTCTCCTTTTACACTGCGTTGCATATCGGTTACTTCTTCCGGCCGTTCATCGATCAAGAGAACCATGAGTATGACTTCTTCATGATTGGAAGATATACTGTGGGCAATATCCTTAAGGAGTACTGTCTTTCCTGCTCTTGGCGGTGATACAATTAATGCCCTTTGTCCTTTTCCGATAGGTGTGAAAAGATCCATAATCCTTGTAGAGTAATTTTCCGGATCAGCCTCGAGATTCAATTTGTCCTCAGGGTAGAGAGGCGTGAGATTGTCAAACAATATCTTATCTCTGGCGCCTTCAGGACTTTCAAAATTAACCGTATCCACTTTAAGGAGGGCAAAATATTTTTCACCGTCCTTGGGAGGTCTGACCTCACCTGAAACAGTGTCACCTGTCCTCAGACTAAATCTCCTGATTTGCGACGGTGATATATAGATATCATCCGGACTTGGGAGATAGTTGTAATCGACAGCCCTGAGGAAGCCAAAACTGTCGGGGAGGATTTCCAAAACCCCGGTTCCCGTTATGCTCTCGTTCTGTTCGGCCTGAGTTTGTAGTATGGCAAAGATAAGATCCTGTCTTCTCATGCCGCTCGCGCCGGCAACATTTAAATCTTTTGCCATATTTGTAAGCTCACTGATCGGCAATCTCTTAATTTCTTCTATGTTCATAATAAACTCTCTCGCACATACCTCTCTTTTTATAAATTTTGACTAAAACCCGTTAAACTCCCTATTCTTAATACAAGCCACATTCATCACTGAATATATGGCAACATTTGCATAAAACGAAATTTATAAAGAATAACGTGGATTAATACTGAGCTGTTAAATTGGGTTCTTGAGACAATCCAAAAGGAAGGACTTTATTTAAGCCTTTCTATGATTTTTTCATAATTTATAACAACCTATTGGCCATGTCAAGTGTTTTTTAAATGCTGAATTACTTTCAGAGCAATCCTCCTTATATTAATCCGCCTAACGCTAAATGTACTCATTTAAGTCATTCGTGTTTACTCAGGTAAACTCCGAAGGTATTCTTAATGAATTAAAAATTTTACAAAGATATCTTCCATAGGGCCAGCAGCGTCTTACTAAGTCAGCATTATGAAGTTTAGTTGTCTGCCTGTACTTGCCCCTTCGCGCCTGTGGGAGAAAAAAATGCCTGTATTGCAGGAAGTGCAATAGTCCGTTGCAAATACATTTGCCGGGGTAATGCCCCTGCCGATAATCTGGTGCCTGTTGGCAAGGGGTAGATCAAACATCCAGCGTCCCAGCATACAACAGGGACTAAAAAAGGACTCCCGGTCTTTGTCTTCTTTCATCGAGTCAAAAACGATATCATCCACCTGATAGCAGCAAGGGCCGATGGAAGGGCCAATAACTGCTACTATGTCATCTGTGTGACATGAGAATTTTTTTACGAAGGCATCAACTACCTTTGCGGTTATATTCAGAGAGGTTCCCTTCCATCCGGCATGAGCAACCCCGATGATCCTCTTTTTCTTGTCTACAAAGAAAACAGGTACACAATCTGCCGTTTTAATACCTATCGCCAGTCCTGGCTGATCGGTTATAATGGCATCACATTGATGCGGCTGGTTTCTGATAATATCGTCTACGGGATGATCAATTATCAGAATCTTGTCCCCGTGAACTTGATTGACTACAAAAAACTGTTCAATTTCAAGGTTAAATGCTGCAACGAGAATTTTCCAGTTCTGCCGGACATTTTCAGCGCTGTCTCCTTCGCGTGAACTGAAATTCAGACTGATAAAATTGCCTTCACTTATGCCACCTCGGCGGGTGCAAAAAGCATGAATCAGAAAATCATACGAACACAGTTCAGTCGCTGCTAAATATTCTATAGGACCCTTTTTCGAGAACTGGAACATAATTAGCTGCTAATTTTAAACGCCTGAGTCCGGCCTAACAGAAATTCACTCTCATCTATTATTTAACAAAATATCTATCAGTTTCCTTCATGGATGGGATGAATATGGAAAAGAAGACCAGCTCGCCTTTACCGGTATTTTTTGTGGCATGGACTTTATTCATAGGGTTGAAATGAAAAGACCCCGGTTTAATATCAATCCATTTATCATTAATAAGCTCCTGTCCTGATCCCTTCAGAACATAGATCATTTCATTATGAGTTTTGTGAAAATGAGGCTTGACTTCCGCTCCTTCAACGAATCTTGCCACATTGATAGTGGTTGTGTCATCCTGAACAATATTGATCATCTGAACCTTGTCGCCCGCCTTCAGAGGGTTTGCTTTAAGAATGTCGTCTATTTGCGTGATAATCTGATCGGTGGTGTTTGCAGCCTTTACAGCAGTGATGGTTAAAAATGACAAAACTATGCAAGCAATAATTCCCCAAGTGCAAATATTTCTTTTCCGCATTGCGTGACCTCCTTATTTAAATTTAAACAGTTCTTCCCTAAACAGTTTTAAACAAACATCTACTACTTCCGGATCATAGAGGATACCTCTGTGCTGGGAGATCTCCCTCATTGCTTTATCTATTCCCAGCGCTGGCCTATAAGGCCGATGCGTGCATATCGCTTCAACAACGTCTGCTACCGCCAGAATTCTCGCCTCCGGAATGATTTCTTCTCCTTTGATGCCCCGTGGATAGCCGCTGCCGTTCATCCGTTCGTGATGCTGATATACCATAAGTGCAACAGGTCTGGCAAAGTCTATATCCTTCAATATCTGATAACCTATTTCCGGGTGAGTTTTTACGATACTATATTCAACATTATTGAGATATCGAGGCAGACCGAGAATTTCTGCCGGTATTGATATTTTCCCCAGGTCGTGGATTAAGCCCGCCATGCGGATGCCGTCAATAATTTCCGGGGATAACTTCATCTGCGTTGCAATAGCTCGGGCAAGATCCGTAACCCTTTTTTGATGTCCGGATGTGTAAGGATCCCTTGTCTCAACGGCCATTACGATAACGTCAATGATAAACCTCGTCGCCTTCCTTAACTTGTCAAGGCTATATGAGAGGGTTTCCTTGGTCTCTTTGAGTTCAGTTTCCGACTTTTCCAGTTCTGCGATTCGGTGCCGTAAATCATTAATTTCTTTAATCAGCAGTTCTTCGGTTTTCTCTCGATCTTCCATGTTTATGTTTTCCGATAAAGGCCTTGTTAAGTTTTTAAATCGAAAAAGTCGATGCCTCAAAATGTTGACGGGTTAATCATACTAAAATTTTTATTCTATTTCCTATTTTTTATCGGAGGTGCATAAAAAATACTTTAATATCATGTAATCCGTAAATAGTATGTAATTCCTACTGTAAGATCAATTCGCATGCTCCTTTTTGCTTTTCCTAAGAAAGTTACATAACGCCGCCATATCATCCGGCAGGGGTGATGAAAAGGCCATATCCTGATAGGTGATGGGATGGACGAAACCGATATGTGCCGCATGGAGGGCCTGCCGTTTCATAGCTTTCAGCTTTGCTCTTAACAGGGTATTATCGATTGTATTTGCACGCTTGGGGTTTCCGTACATGCTGTCTCCCACCACAGGATAACCCAGAGAGGTCAGGTGCACCCTGATCTGGTGTGTTCTTCCCGTTACAATGTCGACATTTAACAGGGTTGCCACTCCGTACCGCTCAAGTACCCGCCAGTACGTAAGCGCCTCTTTGCTTCGCCGGCTCCTTGTGGACATCTTCTTTCGATCCACGGGATGCCTGCCTAACGGCGCATCGATTGTACCATCATCCTCCTTAGGATTTCCATATACCAGGGCCTTGTATGTCTTACGAACCTCGTGCCTCTTGAACTGACCGGCCAACCCCTGATGCGCCTCATCCGTTTTGGCTATTACCAGCAGACCGGACGTACCTTTATCCAATCTATGGACTATCCCCGGCCGAAGGATACCGCCTATGCCGGAAAGGTCTTTGCAATGGTAAAGGATGGCGTTGACTAAAGTATCCTGATAATGTCCGGCCGCCGGGTGTACAACTATTCCTGCCGGTTTATCAACTACAAGGATATGAAAATCTTCATATATAATGGTCAGGGGTATGTCCTGCGGTAAGACATGGTAGACCATCGGCTCCCGTTTACTGATTTGAATAATATCCCCGTGCCTCAATTTATAGCTAACCTTGGTGTTGGCCTGATTTACCCGAACCAAGCCATCATCGACCAACTTCTTAATTTGAGACCGGGATAAGCCTATATCTTTCCGGGTGAGATAAATATCCAGTCTTAAACCAGCTTCATTTGAAGCAACGATGAATTCATAGGTTCTTTCTTCTTGCGAATTCATCGATCTGTCCCATATGATGAAGCGATTTTTTTTAGCCCGTCCCTTATGTATGGGAATTCTTGCTCTTCTATAGTCCTTAGATCAAAGAGAACCTCATCTTCCGCAATGCGCGCTATTATTGGGATGTCAAGCTGTCTGAAGCGCTCTTCAAGACTGCTCGGCGACATTTGCTTTGATACGACACTGAGTAACATTGTGGGAATCTCCTGGGTGGGAAGAGATCCACCACCCGGCATGGAAAATCCCTTATTCAAAGACAGGACTATTCCATCAAAATGCTCCCTTCTTAACATAGACAGGAGTTTTTTCGCCCGCTTAATAACATCTGCGAGAGGTTCTGTTAATGCTTTTAGAACTCGGAGGTTACTGACTGCCCTTTCTGATTGGAGGTATTGCATCATTGTAGCCTCCAAAGCAGCAAGGGTTAATTTGTCGATACGTAGTGCCCTTGTTAGGGGATTTTTCTTGATTTTCTGAAGGATATCATTTTTCCCGAGGATAATGCCCGCCTGGGGCCCACCCAAAAGTTTGTCCCCGCTAAAGGTGATTACATCCACACCTGTTTTTAACACATCACCGACAGTTGGTTCCCTCTCCAGGCCGTATCGATCCAGCTCAGTGAAGCAGCCGCTTCCCAGGTCATACATCACCGGTATGCCGTGGTTTCTACCTAGGGAAACAAGCGAGATGAGATCAGTATCTTCAGTGAAACCGACAATTTTAAAATTACTTGTGTGTACCTTCAGAATGAGCCCGGTTTCCGGGCCCATTACCCGTTTATAATCTGCAATGCGCGTTCGGTTTGTTGTACCCACTTCCCGGAGACGTGCACCGCTTTTTTCCATGACTTCCGGAATTCGGAATTCGCCTCCAATTTCGACGAGTTCCCCTCTCGATACAACTACCTCTCTCCCTTCAGCAAGGGTGTTGAGAGTAAGCAGTACGGCTGCGGCATTGTTGTTTACGACTAACGTATCTTCTGCGCCGGATAGCTCACATAGAATCTTCTGAACATGATCATATCGTAGCCCTCTTTCCCCTTTATTTAGATCATACTCTAGGTTTGAATACCCCCGCCCTATCTCTACGAGCCTCTGCACTGCGTCGGAAC
>DASPQI010000134.1:0-5174 GCA_035625045.1 Syntrophales bacterium
GGCCGGTGTGTGCGGCTTGCCCAGGGGGATTTTAGGCGTGTCACGGTATATTCAGATGATCCCGTTGAGATAGCAAAAAAATGGCAGGAAAACGGAGCTGAGCGTATACATGTAGTCGATCTTGACGGATCACTTGCCGGAAGACCCAGGAACGATGATGCCATTCGGAAGATTGTTGAAGCAGTTGAGGTGCCCATCCAGGTAGGTGGTGGAATAAGAGATATAAAGACCATCGTGTCCTATATGGAAATGGGCGTGCATTGGGTTATCCTAGGCACAATGGCCCTGAGGGATATAGGGTTCGTAAGGGAGGCATGTGACGCTTACAGGGGCAGAATTATCCTCGGGATTGATGCAAATTACGGGAAAGTTGCAATTCAGGGGTGGACGGAACAAACGTCTGAATCTGCCATTGACGTAGCAAAACGTTATGAAGGGTATGGGCTGGCTGCGGTAATCTATACTGACATCAAAAGGGATGGTATGGGAACGGGTGTTAATATAGAGGCAACCAGGAACCTCGCACGGCTTGTCAAAATACCTGTGATTGCTTCAGGGGGTGTTTCAAGTATGCAAGATATTGAGAAACTCCGTGAAGTAGAAAAGGATGGTATAGCAGGTATTATTATCGGTAAAGCCCTGTATTCAGGCGCCATATCCCTGAAGGAAGCGATAAGCCTATCAAAGTATTGAATTCTATAGAAAAGCATTTATAAAGCACCGCCGTTCAGGCGGAAGGCTTCACATAAAAAAAGGAGAAATAGTAATGGAAGACTGTATTTTTTGCAAAATAGCAAATGGCACGATTCCGAGCAGCAAAGTTTACGAAGATAGCGAGGTAGTCGCTTTTGATGATATTCATCCTATGGCTCCCGTACATGTCATTATTATACCCAAACAACATATCCCGACGCTCCTTGATGTAACGGCCGCAAATATTAGTGCTGTAAATTCTATGGTTGCCGCTGCTAAGGAAGTGGCAAGGATCAAGGGTATTGATAAAAGAGGATTTCGCGCTGTAATAAACTGTAATGAAGAAGGGGGACAGGTCATTTTCCACCTGCATATGCATATTTTAGGTGGGAAAAAACTAAAAGACGGTTTGGCCTGATTCCACTATGTATCTTGACAAATATTGGAAATGACTTAAATTAATAAAATGTGATACAGGTGATCTGATGAAAATTGATGAAAAGGTTAATAATGAAATGGTTTTGGCGGCCAAGGCAAAGGATAAGGTAAGATTGTCTGCGATACGAATGATTAAAACAGGCATTCATAACAGGGAAATAGACCTAAAAAGAAAGATGACGGAAGCGGAATTTATGCAGTTACTTTCGACTATGGTGAAACAGAGAAAAGATTCGATCGAACAGTTCCAAAAAGGTGGAAGAGATGATCTGGTTGAAAAGGAAACGGCTGAACTAAAGGTTATACAGGAATTCATGCCTGAGCAGATGTCGGAAACAGACGTGGATCGTGCAATTGAGGTGGCTATCAAAGAAGTCGGTGCAGCCGGTATCAAAGATATGGGGAAAGTAATGAAAATTTTGATGCCTAAACTGACCGGCAAGGCTGATGGAAAACTAGTGGGTGAGAAAGTTAAAGAAAAATTGTCATCCTAAAGGCGATGTTTAGTTCCGGCAGACTGATGGGGACGGCATATTGAAAGGACATATTTCTCCGGATAAGATAGACGAGGTAAAGAGAAGGGCAGATATTGTCGATCTGGTTTCGGAGTATGTTACCCTTAAAAAGGGGGGGAGAAATTTTCTTGGTCTTTGTCCCTTTCACAAGGAAAAAACCCCTTCTTTTACGGTAAACCGTGACAAGCAGATATTCTACTGCTTTGGGTGCGGGGAAGGGGGCAATGTACTGACGTTTTTAATGAAAATGAACGACATGTCATTCCCCGAGGCAGTAAGGCATTTGGCAGGAAAAACTGGAGTTGTTATACCGGAAAGAATTTTGACCCGTGAGGAGAAGGAACGTTCAAGTGTCAGGGATGAAATTATCCGGATTAACCAAATGGCAGCTAAATATTATTCCGGGAATCTTTATTCACCGGCAGGAAAAGGGGCACGGGAGTATATAAGGAACAGAGGAATACGGGATGAGGTAATCAAAGAATTCTGCCTCGGCTTTGCCATCGACGGGTGGAGGCACCTTAAGGAATATTTTGAAAAGGCAAAAGTTTCCTTGAAGCTGGTTGAACAGGCGGGTCTGATAATTCCAAAAACAGACGGAAGCGGGTCTTTTTACGACCGGTTCCGGGGAAGATTAATTTTCCCTATTGAGGATGTCGGCGGTAATGTTGTTGCCTTTGGAGGCAGGATTCTCGGGGATGGCGAACCAAAATATTTGAATACTTCCGAATCACCCGTGTACATCAAGGGGAAAAATCTCTATGGTCTGAACCGAACGAAGGAAGACATTCGCAAGAAAGGATACGTCATCCTTGTTGAAGGGTATTTTGATTTAATTACCCTATGGGATGCAGGCATCAGGAATGTTATTGCCACACTCGGGACGGCGCTGACGAGGGATCATGTTGATCTTATCAGGCGGTATGCGGGGCAGGTGATTGCCGTATTCGATCCTGATGTTGCGGGGAAAAAGGCTTTGGCGCGGAGCATTGAACTGTTTCTTTCCGGGAATGTGCGCGCAAAGGCCGTAGTGCTTCCGGATGGTTATGATCCGGATAAATACGTGAGAACGTATGGAAGAGAAGCCTTCATAGCGATTATAGACCGCGCTCAGTCTATGGTCGACTATTATATTGAAAATTTTATCGGAAAAGTAGCCACCGTCGAGGAGAAGAGGGATGCTCAGAGGGAAGCCACCTCATTTATTGTAAGTATTGATGGCATAAATGAGAGGGAATTGTTCATAAAAAGAGTGTCGGAAAAGTTAGGTTTAAATCAGGAACTTTTGATGAAAGAAGTGAATCAGGCATTGAAAGTAGCGAGCGGAAAAACGGCAGACACATCAAGAGAACGGGATGTGGAAATTGACATAGTAGAGTTAAGCCTTATACATATCATGCTGGAATACCCACGTAAGATTCCTGAAATTTGCCAAGGGAATATCCTCGATTGTTTTATGAGTACGAATTTAAAATCACTTGCAGAAAAACTTAAAGAATCCTTTGAGAAAGAAGGTCAGGCAAGCTTTGATACGTCACTATTCATACATAACATTAACAATGAGATCATAAGACAGAAACTGCTTAAAAAGATGATTGATGAAAATCCTTATGACGAAGGGATCATAGATCGCGTTATCGTGGATGCGATGAAACAGGTTAAGCGGAAATGGTATAAAGAAAAAAGCGGGATTTTGAAAACGGAGATCAGAAAGGCGGAGGAATCCGGTAATGATGAACTGTTGAAAAAACTATCAGAGGAAAAAGAAAGATTATTAAGGGAAGAAAAAACATTATTATAAAAGGAATATTTTTTATTTTGAATAAGGCGCCTGGAGAAAATATATGGGAAAAGAAATAGAATCAGAAGAATTTAAAAAGTTGGTGTCATTGGGCGAATCGAAGGGGTTTTTAACCTATGATGATGTTAATGATTTGCTGCCTTCTGATATCGTATCTTCCGATCAGATAGATGATATCATCATGCTCTTTGGTGAGAAAAATATAGATATTATTGATACGGACAAAGGGGAAAAGCTCGTCGTCAAGAAGGTTACGGATGAAAGGATGGCGGTTAAAGAAGAAGATATTCTTGACCTGATGGCCACTGTGGGGAAGACTGGCGATCCTGTAAAGATGTATCTTCGTGAGATGGGGCTTGTATCCCTGCTCTCCAGGGAAGGAGAGGTCGAGATCGCAAAAAAGATCGAAGAGGGAGAGAAGGAGGTTATGGACTCCATCTTTGGTATAACGTCATCAGTTAAGGATGTGGTGGATATCGGAGTAAAACTCAAGAGGGGTGATATCCGCATAAAGAGTATTGTGGCCAATCTTGAAGATGAAGATGGTTTTGTTGAAGAAGATATGCATAAGGAGCGGGTCTTAAAGCTGATTGACAGAATAACTGCTTTAGACAGGAAGAATGACAACCTTAAGAAAAAGCTTAAATCAAAGAGCATTAAGAAGAAAGAAAAAAGCGTTGTCGAGGAGGAACTTGAAAAAAATACGAAAAACATCATTCGCCTGTGCAGAAAAGTCAAGTTTAGCAAGAGGCAGATAGAAAGAATGGTCTCAAAACTGAAGGATTATGTGGCGACAGGGGAGAAGGCAGAAAGTGAAATCAGCAGGTGCAAGGAAGAGACAGGATTGTCTCTAAAGGAAATGGAAAAAGCATGGGGACGAGTAAAAAAATTACCTGCCGGTCGTGTTATCGATAAAGAAACAAGAGTGTCTATTCAGAAGTTAAGAGAGTGTGAAGCGGTTGTCAGGGAAGCCAGAAAGAGGGCAGCTATAATTGCTCAAGAAACGGAACTCTCTTTTGCGGCGTTGAAGAAGGTAGTCACTTCCATTGAGAAAGGAGAAAGAAGGGCGGAGAGAGCTAAGAGGAAACTGGTTGAAGCAAATCTCCGGCTGGTTGTTAGCATTGCGAAGAAATATACGAGCAGAGGGTTGCAGTTTCTAGATCTGATTCAGGAAGGGAATATCGGTCTGATGAAGGCTGTTGATAAGTTTGAATATCAAAGGGGATATAAATTTTCCACCTACGCCACATGGTGGATCAGGCAAGCAATAACGAGGGCGATCGCTGATCAAGCAAGGACCATTAGAATTCCCGTGCATATGATTGAAACAATAAACAAGCTGATTCGAACATCACGTTACCTAGTACAGGAATTGGGTAGAGAGCCGAATCCTGAGGAAATTGCGAATAAAATGGAGTATCCCTTGGAAAAGGTGAGAAAGGTTTTAAAGATTGCCAAAGAGCCGATATCCCTTGAAACACCGATAGGTGAGGAGGAGGATAGTCATCTGGGTGATTTTATAGTTGATAAAAAGATTATCTCTCCTTCGGAAGCCACAATAAGTATGAATCTTGCGGAGCAGACAAGAAAAATATTATCAACATTAACACCGAGAGAAGAAAAAGTGCTTAGGATGCGCTTTGGAATCAGCGAAAGGGTCGATTATTCGTTGGAGAGGGGAAAAAGTCACTTAGAGATCAACAGGGAGCGCAACAAACAGATGGAAA
>DASPQI010000135.1:0-3237 GCA_035625045.1 Syntrophales bacterium
AATGCGATGTTCAGAATCAGTATCAGGGGCAGAATCGTGATTTTGGTAAGGCAACCCACGAGTTGGCAGAAGCATGATATCAAAAGCATAACTCCGGAGCGTTCTCTAAAAAAAGCAAACAGATAGTACACGGACATGACAGCCAGTAGATTCGTCAGATTGTCATACGATACTGATGCGGACAAAAACGAAAACATCATCGTATTGGTCATGGCAACGATCAGTAATAGCTGGGTCAGCCTGTCATCAGTCAAAAGCCGCAGCAAGCGCCAAGTATAGCAGACAGTGCCAAAAGCAAGCGGAATGTTGAGGAGGCGAAGGAAAACCAGATCAGGAATACCGAAAAAGTTTAAGAAGAGCAGTTTCCCCATGATCCAGTAATAGAGCCATGGGATGTTTGTGACCAAGCCATACTGATAGGATTCGGAAGTGTTTTCGGGCAACAGAAAGACCTTGGAAAAGATCCGGCATATGCCGAAATGAGTCGTCTCGTCAGGTGGTATGGCGGGAGAAATCTCCAAGGCGAAAAAAAGGAGCCGCGTTCCGAAATAGGCCAAAAGGAACGCAGCGATCCACCTGAACTGCCTTGGAGAGGGAAACGCAGCTTTCTGGACCGCATTAGAATTGAGAAGTTCCACCTCCTTTTGCTGTCTCTGGTCCATTGCCGTCATGACTCTCTCCCCTTCACATCCGGAATCTGTTTCCCCCGGTCGCCGCATTCCAGCGTTTTGACGCTATACAGCACATCCTCCATCAATCGCCTGTTTACCGCCAGGAGATCGGCGAGAAAGGCCACAAGGATTGTCTGAAACCCGGCGGCCAGCAGTATGGAAGCCATTATCAACGATTGAACGTGCCCTGCGCCGTTTGCCTTAAAGTAATAATAGAGGAATCTCAGGCCAACCAAAAGGCCCATGGTTAACGACGTCATGCCGATAGCCATGAAAAAACGGAAGGATTTGTATACCACAAAGATCCTTATCATGGTTACGAGTGATTTGCCGACATATGAGGTAAGGCTCTTGACCAGCCTCGACGGCCGCGTTACGGCATTTACCCGCACCGGGACCGACATGATCGCCAACCCCTTCTGACCGGCCTGGATGACCGTCTCCAGCGTATAGGTGTAGTCATTGAAAACATTCATGCGCAGTGCCGCGTCGCGGCTCATGGCCCTGAAACCGCTGGGAGCATCGCTGACGCCGGATTTGCTGACAATACGAACAACACTGCTGCCAATCTTCTGAAGCATCTTCTTTAAAGGAGAAAATGATTCAATGGTGTCGATCGGGCGCGCGCCGATTACGATATCGGCATTTCCTTCGAGTATGGGCCTCACCAATGACGGGATATCGGCTGCATTATACTGATTGTCCGCATCGGTATTGACAATCACGTCAGCCCCTAACTTGGAGCAGGCATCGAGTCCGGCTTTGAAGGCCCGAGCCAAGCCCTGATTGCGGGTTAAACTTACGATGTGGTCCACTCCTCCTGCTTGTGCCGTTGCAATCGTGGCGTCAATGCTGCCGTCGTCTATGACGAGCCACTCGACCTCTGCAAAGCCTGCAACGGTACGGGGCAGGTCCCGCAACGTCGCTCCCAACGTTTCCGCCTCATTGTAGCAAGGGATCTGGATAATGAGCTTCATGAAATCTCGACCTTTCCCGCGTGCAACCAGTATGGGTATTCAGTTGACCGTTTGCCGATATATTGCATAACAGCAAGGGGCTTGCCCAAGCGAACTATTAATCGTCTCCGGATCGAGTTATGGTAGTGCAGAATCATAATTCACCATGTTTCAGAAGTGTGGAGAGGTCACCCTTGAATTTCAGAGAATACTGCGCAATGCTTTATAGGCCATTTTCTCAAATTTGTAAAAAAATTATGATGGTAGGACAATAATTAGTCACAAAAAAGACACCGACAAAAATTAGAATTGCTCTTGCCCAAAAAAGAAGAAGGCTGAAAATGTCGAGAATTATGTCGAGAAATGACTTTCTTGATGATACCCTGGATTGAAACCGCCCTCGTGCGACGAACCTTTCTTTGTGGCAGAAACGATATTGAAAATTATCATATTTTTTGCTAACTTTAATGACATTTCAGGGCAAGCCGGATGCAAAATCGTCCAAGCTCAGCGTTCTGCATTACCCGCCCATAAAATTAGATTAAATCTCGAAGATGAATTCGAAGGTGAATGGTGAAGAAGTTTGTTTTATTGCTCATAATAACGACCGGCCTTTTTCTTAGAGTTGCCGGCGCTGACTGGGGTTTCCCTTTCCTGGTTCACCCGGATGAGTCGGTAGTCGCGGAAATTCCTATTCAAATGGTTGAACGCTCTACTCTGGATCCAGGCGAATACAGCCATCCCGATCATTTTGACATATATGCCAATGCGCTTCTCTACCTTGCTGCAAGTCATTTAGTTTATCATAAGCCTCTCGCAGAAACTTTTGAAAATCACAAATTGTTATTTTACCACACATCCAGGATTTTCGTCGCAATACTGGGAATAGCCTGCATTATAGCTGCATTTTTTATCGGGGAGGAATACGGTGGGAATACAGGTTTAATAGCTGCGATGCTTGTGGCAATTTTTCCATCCTATGTGACCCATTCACATTTTATTACCGCGGATATTCCTTTAACCCTCTTTGTTTTATCAGTTATCCTTTTCACGGTCAGATATTTAAAAAATGCGTCGAATAAAGATCTATTGACCGCATCATTTTTTTCTGCTCTTGCAGTCAGCGTGAAGTACCCCGGAGTTTTGACCCTTTTGCTTATACTATCAGCTATTGTATGTAAAAATTACAGGAATAAGAAAGTATTGTTTGTTAAATCGTTAAAGGCGATAACGACATTTGTATTCATACTATTCATATCTTCTCCATATCTTTTTATCAATTGGTTCAGAGTAATACAGGCATTGTATGTTAACGCAACCCCAGTACATTTAGGAGCTGATGGGTTGGATTGGCATGGAACCATGCTTTTCTATGCTAAAAATTATTTTGATTTTTCCGGCTGTTTAGTGACAATATTTTTTGGGCTCGGTACATTTTACATTATAAAGATAGAAAAGATGCTGGCAATTCCTATGTTTTTCGGCTTGTTTTACTGGATTGTTTTGAGCAAGCTGGGACTGCACTGGGAAAGATGGGCATTGCCCATGTACACATGTCCACTTCTTGTCTCAGCGTATGGAATTAATTATGCCTATGAAAAGTCTTTGTT
>DASPQI010000136.1:0-5114 GCA_035625045.1 Syntrophales bacterium
TGTTATCATGGCATATGTATTAACGGTTCCCGACAATAATCACGACATTTAGTCGGGATTATTGTTATAGAGAGAATAGTAAAGGCGAATCCCGACAATAATCCCGACAAAGTGTCGGGATTCAATATTTAAAAGATAGACTGGGAGAATGATAAAATCTTCTATGGGGACCTAATTGAGGGTAAATCATTTTATAGATATGCAAACGGGATCAAAATAACTAATCCCATTGTCACCATCACAAATGACATTGATTGCAGACAACAGGGATTTCTACAGATAAGGTATAAGTGATCATCGCCTCAATTCGAAATGAAATTTCAATCCGTGCCGATAGCGTGCCGATAGGCAAAAATTAATAAAGACAATTCAGCTAGTTAGAACGTGTTTTGTGTTTTCGATTCCCATGCACTTCCGCCAAATAACTTCAATAAGTTAGATACGAAATTGAAATCAGAAAAAATCCCCCGGCCGCTTCTACGACCGGGGGATTCGTGTTTCACGTTATAAAATGTTAGCAACCTAACTGTCTGTAGAAGTCATTTCCCTTGTCATCCACCAGGATAAACGCGGGGAAGTCAACGACCTCAATTTTCCATACCGCCTCCATGCCGAGTTCGGGGAAGTCGATGCACTCTACCTTCTTGATGTTTTCCTCAGCCAGAAGCGCAGCGGGGCCGCCGATGGAACCGAGGTAGAAGCCGCCGTACTTCTTGCACGCGTCCGTTACCTGCTGGCTTCTGTTTCCTTTAGCGATCATAATAAGCGAGGCCCCCTTGGACTGAAGGAGATCTACGTATGAATCCATGCGGCCTGCTGTGGTCGGGCCGAATGATCCGGAAGGTTTACCCTTTGGTTGTTTGGCGGGGCCGGCATAGTAGATCGGGTGTTTGAGGAGATATTCGGGAACCGGCTTACCGGCATCGATGATTTCCTTAAACTTGGCGTGGGCGATATCCCTGCCAACGACGATAGTGCCAGTAAGCATGAGCATTGTAGAGACGGGATATTTGGTTAGATCGGCAAGTATCTCTTTCATCGGCCTGTTGAGGTCGATCTTCACGCCACCAGCGTGCTTGCGGCGGTATGCATCGGGGATCAGACGGCCTGGGTTCCTGTCGAGCTCCTCGATCCAGATACCGTCTTTGTTGATCTTTGCTTTGATGTTGCGGTCAGCGGAACAGGAGACTCCCATTCCAACTGGGCAGGATGCGCCGTGACGCGGCAGGCGGATCACGCGAATGTCGTGAGCTAAGTACTTGCCGCCGAACTGTGCGCCGATTCCAAGCTTCTGAGCTGCCTCAGCAAGTTGCTTCTCCAGTTCCAAATCGCGGAAGGCTTGGCCTTGCTCATTCCCTTTGGTGGGGAGGCTGTCATAGTATTTGGTGGATGCAAGCTTCACGGTCTTCAGGCATCCTTCGGCGCTGGTGCCGCCGATAGCGAAGGCGATGTGATAAGGCGGACAGGCCGCGGTGCCCAGAGACTTTATTTTTTCTGTCAGGAACTTGACGAGATTAGCCGGGGTAAGGAGGGCCTTGGTTTCCTGATAGAGCATGGTTTTATTCGCGGAGCCGCCCCCTTTGGCGACAAAGAGGAACTTGTATTCTGCTCCCTCGGTGGCATAGATGTCGATCTGGGCCGGCATGTTGGTGCCTGTGTTAATCTCTTTATACATGTCCAACGCCACAGTCTGCGAATAGCGGAGGTTCTCCTCTGTGTAGGTCTTGTGGACTCCTTTGGAGAGGTACTCCTCATCCTTAACGCCCGTCCAGACTTGCTGTCCTTTCTTGCCGACGATCGTTGCCGTGCCGGTGTCCTGGCATATGGGTAGTACGAATTCGGCGGAAACTTCAGCGTTTCGCAGCATAGCGATGGCAACGCCCTTTTCATTCATAGATGATTCCGGGTCGGTGAGGATCTTGGCGACCATCTCATTATGCTCGGGACGAAGGAGGAACGAAACATCCCGCATTGCCTGGTTGGCGAGGTTGGTGAGGGCGGCCGGGCTTATTTTTAATATTTCTTTCCCTTCGAAGGTAGCGACCGATACGCCTTCCTTGGTAAGAAGGCGGTACTTGGTGCTGTCCGGGCCGAGCGGGAACGGATCCTGGTACTTGAATTCAGGTGTAGCCATAACTTTATCTCCTTTCATTGCCGACTTCAAAAAAAGCCCCCTGTGGCATTGAGCTTTAAGGCGTAATACTCAGTGATTGTTCTGCACGCCCCATGCAAGGCCCGCATGCTCCTGTCAAACGGAGACTTTCCCTGTCACGGCTTTTTATTCGGGTGGACTGTATGCAAAAAGTACGTTGTGTGTCAAGAAAAACTTGAAATTATGTGATTTTCTTTGAAATAATGGATATAAATGAGCTTGTGGTTGTATCGATTTTCTCAGTTCAGCTTGTCGACAGATCATAAGAACATGCATAGAATACTGACCATCTCACTCAGAAGGCATTACCTAAGTTAATTACATGTCTCCTTAACTTAATATGAGTCATAAAAAAAGCATCTTTGATGTGTTTAATGTACATGTGCTTCTGGCAGTTAATCCAATAATACAACTCATCATTTTCTTCTGCTATCAAACTTTTTAAAACGAAAAAAGTAAATAATATATTGACAGTATTATTAACTCCATTATAAAATAATTAAGCGGCCAAGGTAATCGTAATCGAATTCAGGTTGATATTCCGAGAGATAACTTAGGAGGTGAGACCAATGGCAGTCAAAATTCTTATAAAGAGAAAAGTATCCGCGGATAAGGCAGCGCAGTTAAAAGAACTGATCATGCAGCTCAGGGCACTTAGTATTAAGCAGCCCGGCTATGTATCCGGGGAGTCTTTAAAGAGCGTCGAGAAACCGGATGAGTATCTGGTTATCAGCACGTGGGATAATCTTGACGCCTGGAAGGCTTGGCTTGGAAGTAAAGCAAGAGATGAAATTCAAGGCAAAATTGATATGTTACTCGGACAGAAAACGAGCTACGAACTTTATGAATATCGTCCATAATGTAAATAAAGAATAGATAAATTCGATTTAATATGCTGGGGCCTTTGGATAATTATTCAAAGGTCTCAGTTGTTTTTTTACCAACCTACTTTCCCCCTTTTAGTAAGTCATACTCCCAATTCCCTATTTAGGACAAGAGAACAAACCTCTATAAATTCTTAACTATAAAGTCTTCAGAAAAATTTACTGAAAAATTACAGAAAAAAGTTGACAGAAGCCTTTTTGGGTGATATGAAGCGCACCTGATCAAGTATTCCACAAAACGTTCATCAAACTCATCGTAATTAAGAGAAAGGCAGTAGAAATATTCGCAGTGGTCAGAGATTTCCCGGGAGAAATTAAATTTCATGTAGGTGTTTAGAGTACCTATAGAGGAATTTTATTTCTCTGGTTCTTGGCCGCTTATCAAGTATTATTTAGAAATTTCAAGAAGTTAATTTATTATAAACTAATAAGGATTGGAGGTTCATAATGAAGATTCACGAATATCAGGCTAAAAATCTCTTACGGGCATACAATGTTCCGGTACCTGAGGGTGATGTCGCTGACACACCTGAGCAAGCTCGAAAAATTGCCGAGTCTCTCGGTAGGACTTGTATTGTTAAGGCCCAGATCCATGCGGGCGGAAGAGGAAAGGGCGGCGGAGTGAAAGTTGCGAAAACTCCTGATGAAGCCTATAACAATGCGAAAAAGATCATTGGCATGCAGTTAATCACCCACCAAACCGGCCCGGAAGGAATCAAAGTGCAGAAGGTTCTCGTTGAAGAGACATCGAATGTCAAGAAAGAGCTCTATCTTGGCATGGTGGTGGATCGCTCCAGGGATAAGGAATGTGTCGTTTTCATGGCCTCAGAAGCCGGCGGTATGGAGATTGAAGAGGTAGCGAGAACTACTCCCGAGAAAATTGTCAAATGCGCCGTTCCCCCCGCAGTGGGATTCAGCCCGTTTGAAGCGAGGAAACTCGCTTATGGATTGGGATTAGGTGATAAGGCACTGAGTGCTCAGTTTACAAACATCGCGAAAGGCTTGTATAAGCTCTTTGTTGAAAAGGATGCTTCTCTCGTCGAGATCAATCCCTTGGTACTCACGGCAGAGGGTAACCTCATAGCCGTCGATGCCAAGATAAACTTTGATGATGATGGGCTCTTCCGTAATCCGGATATTAAGGAACTGAGAGACGAAAATGAAGAAGATCCCCTGGAAGTTATCGCTAAGAATACAGGGGTCAATTATATCAAATTAGATGGCAATATAGCATGTATGGTTAACGGTGCAGGTCTTGCCATGACAACCATGGACCTCATCAAGATGGCAGGTGGTGAACCGGCCAACTTCCTCGATGTCGGTGGTGGTGCTAATCCGGATCAGATTGAGAAGGCCTTTAAAATACTTACCTCTGATCCCAATGTTAAAGCCATTTTGGTCAATATCTTTGGTGGTATTCTACGGTGCGACCGTGTGGCAAATGGAATTATCCAGGCTGCTAAGAATATTGATATGAAACTGCCCATGGTGATCAGACTCCAGGGAACTAACGTGGAAGAAGGCAAAAAAATCCTTAAGGAATCTGGTTTGAAATTCACGGTAGCTGATGGTCTCTATGAAGCAGCCGAAAAGGTCGTTGCATTGCTTAAATAACAAAATAATATAATTTATAAAGAAAGGGTGAGTTGAACATGGCAATACTTTTAGATAAAAATTCACGTGTTGTGGTTCAGGGAATTACCGGTTCGGAAGGGACTTTTCACACCCGTGAATCGGTGAAATTCGGAACAAAAGTAGTCGCCGGGGTTACCCCGGGCAAAGGGGGCATGGATGTTGATGGGATCCCCGTATACAACCGGGTAGCCGATGCAGTAGATAAACAGGGTGCCAATGTTGCCGCCTTGTATACTCCTGCGGCTTTCTCTGCAGATGCGATCATCGAATCAATTGAAGCGGGGATCGGTCTTGTTGTATGTATGACGGAAGGTATCCCCGTAATGGATATGATCAAGGTCAAACAGGTACTTAAGACATCTAAAGCCAGAATGATTGGCTGTAACTGTCCAGGAATCACCACTCCCGGCGTAGGAAAGATCGGATTTATGCCGAGCTTCATC
>DASPQI010000137.1:0-12033 GCA_035625045.1 Syntrophales bacterium
ATATTAAACAGAGGCCCGCCACTATTCCCGGGGTTGATTGAGGCATCTGTTTGAATGAAATTGTCATATGGACCTGCACCTATAACTCTGCCCTTCGCACTGACAATACCTGCTGTTACTGTCTGCTCAAGACCAAAAGGATTACCAATGGCGAGAACCCAGTCACCGACACGTAACTTTTCGGAATCGCCTATTTCAGCTACAGGAAGGCTTTCTCCCGGTTTGATTTTTATCAAGGCAAGGTCTGTTTTAGCATCCTTGCCGATGACTTTGGCTTCATATTCCTTTCCGGTCGATAGTTTAACCAAAATCTTATCAGCCTGCTCAATAACATGACTATTGGTAAAAATGTAACCATCATGGCTGATAATAAAACCAGATCCGAGACTTCTCTGTTTGAATTCTCTCTTGGGTACATCACCAAAGAATCTCTCAAAAAAATCATCCCCCCAGAAGTATCGGTCAAATGGAGACTCGCCAAAAGGCGTTCTAAATTGGCCTCCACGGCCGGTTCGTATTGTTTTCGTAGTACTGATATTTACAACGGCTGGTTTCAACTTTTCAGCCAAATCAGCAAATGATGCTGGCGCTCGAGGAGTTTCCGCAGATGAAACAGCAGGTACTGTTTGAATATTAGCACCAACAGGGATAAAAGAAGATCTCAATACTTCCACAAGAGAAACGATAAAAGATGCTATCAGAAAAGCCAGCAGAAACATTATGAAGGTTTTTCTGTTCTTATTTTCCATTTTTATTTAATAACCTCCTTTGGGTTCAAATACTTCAGTTTAAAATGCTATCGTGGATAGCATATGATTTTATAATATACCATCTTTTTTCATTATGGTTAACAAATTTAGATCATATTTAGTGCATCTTTTTCCCGCCTGACCCACGCAGGTCTTCATGCACCCTCAATGCTTATAATAGAAACACCTGTTTCTCAACAAGGAATTGTCTCGAAAGATCATCATGTCGGACAAAGATTTCCCCTATTAGTAAGATTGATGGAGTGTCCTGCACACGCCTTTTTATTGGTATCTTTTTAAGATTATCGGCTACTACAATAAGAACCTTTTGAATATCTTTAAACTTAGGCGATCGTTCAAATATTTCAAATAGTTTTTTCAATTCTTTCATTAAAGGACTTCTAAAGCAGCATCCTTGTCTTGAGCATCTGTCAAAATGACTGAATAGATGCACTTATACAAATACCAAGACTTTTCAATTTTTACCTTTGAACAATTGTATCAGTTATCAGAGTATCCTTTCAATGTCATTATCTAACCCATTAATCATCCAATGCCAGTTGTTTTTGAACCTTTTTACTTTCAGAGTATACAACTTTTCCTCCATTGTCTTCCCTTTTTACAGGATTTGTTAATTGACCTATTTTTTCTATTTCTATGGTAACAATGTCACCATCTTTAAGGAAGAGAGGAGGTTGTCTTGTAAAACCGACACCCTCCGGTGTGCCGGTCAAAATAACCGTTCCTGGCAGCAACGTCATGGATCTTGAAAGGTCACTCACAATTGCTGGGATATCAAAAATCATGTCAGATGTATTGGAATCCTGTACGGTTCTGCCATTCAATATTGTACGAATGCGGAGATTTTGAGGGTCTGAAATTTCATCCTGTGTTACTAAATAAGGTCCCAAGGGACAGAAAGTATCAAAGCTCTTTCCCCTAGCCCACTGCTTCTTTTGCTTTTCAATCTGCCAGTCACGGGCACTGACGTCATTAGCGCAAGTGTAGCCTAAAATACAGTCCAATACTTCAGAAGGAGGGATATTTTTAACCTTCCTTCTAATAACAACAGCAAGCTCAGCCTCATAATCAACATTCTCTGGACCTGCTGCAGGAAGAAGAATGGGTGACAAGTGTCCAATTATACTTGAAGTGGCTTTAATAAAAACTATCGGAATTTCCGGATATGACACGTTTGTTTCATCAGCATGTTTTCTGTAGTTAAGTCCTAGTGCCAGTATATTGGATGGAGAAATAGGCGGTAAAATACTATGAATTTCAGCTAATTCCGATGTAACTTCAAAATCTTCTACCATATCTCCCCGAATAACCAGAGCCCGATCTGGAAGTTCCGGCTTATACAGTCCGCATAATTCTTTATTTTCCCTAGTAATGAAGCGAATAAGTTTCATAATCCATCTCCTGAAGTATATCTTAAGAAATTAACCTTCCAAAAATAATCGGGTAACTAATGTATTTTAATAACCTTTTATTTTATTGTAGCAACATTTCCTTCAGTTTAAGAACAAGACAATATTTGCGCTTCCATCTACATTATGTTAGCATTCATTGCAATTATATTAGAGAATTTTTATTAATTAGTATAGCAAATGTATGACTGATCTTATTGAAAGCATTGGCAAAACAAGTGTAAATGCCACTAAATCATTTCGTGATACCCTTTCCTTTGCCACTGCAATAATTTTAAAAATGTTTAATAAAAATTCGTATAGTAGCGCCACGAGGATGGTTCTCATAAGCCAGATATATTTTACGTCCGTACAGGTCTTACCTTTATTTATTGGCATATCTATCATATTTGGTTCTCTTCTCATAGGTATCGTATTTCACATTATAAAGACCCTTGGCCTTGACGAATATCTTGGCCGAATTCTAATGGGTTTGGTGGTTACAGAGCTTTCACCATTCGTCACAGTGCTTTTAATTGCCCTTCGGTCAAGCTCAGCTATAAATGCTGAAATTGCCGTAATGAAAGTTAATAAGGAATTGGACACATTAAATAAATTTAATATAGATGTGCTCGACTACCTTTTCTTACCTCGGATTATAAGTGGCGTTATTTCTGTCGCTTTACTGAGTTTCCTTTTTTCCATCCTAGCCTTGACAAGTGGTCTTTTATTTTCAAAACTGTTGTTTGGCATGAGTTTGGATACTTATTCAAATGTTCTATTAAATTCGGCCAATTTTTATGATATAGTAATATCTCTCATAAAATGTTGCACATTTGGCTTTTTTATTACGCTAATCCCGATACGATTCGGGTTACATGCTTCAAAGGATTTAACCAGTATTCCGATTGCGGTTCTGAATGGTATGATTGATGTCTTATAGCTATTGTTCTCATTGAGGTGCTGTCATTAATTCTAATCTTCATTTAAGGCTGTTTGAAGACGAGGTCACGCTTGAAAAGGCGCTCTCCGACTTCACTGAGAAAAACAAGCGGAACCTCGGGCTGGTTTCTTTGGATGCACCATTAATCTCAAACCTAGATGTGTGGATCAATATTTCCCTGATCAAGCAATATCATGAAAACTTACCTGAAGATAAGGCTGAACTTTTGGTTCTTCAATATTTGAGCAGATTCAGTGTTGAGCATATAGCCAAAAAACGAAACCCCGCATTACTTAATAAAGAGCGCTTTTACGCGATGCTTTTGAGAGCAGCTATGGTCATAGATTCCATTATTGTTATTGACAGACCTTTTAAGATTATACCGGATATCCCGGATGATCAATTTATTTATGATTCATTAAAAATAATCGACGATTCATTTAAGGAATGTCACATCTTTGATTATGCATGGTTTAAAGACAGGTACAGGATGATCCATGTCTAAAAAATTTGAATTCAAAGTCGGACTATTTGTAGTAGTTACGTCCATATTGATCGTTGTATGTGTAATTTATCTGGCTTATAATAAAGGGTTTTTTACCAGAGAATACATATATACTCTTTCATCAAAAACCGGTGAGGACCTGACAGAAGGAATGCCGGTCCTGTTTTCCGGTTATAAAATTGGAAGGGTAGAAACATTAGAACTCAATGATCAAGGAATACTTCTGATAAAAATAAGAATACCAGAACAGCACGCAAAATGGATCCGGTCTGACAGTACGTTCAGTCTTTATAAACCCCTTATAGGGTCTTCACGACTGATAGTTACTACGGAGCACTTGAACAGCCCGGAATTGTCGCCTAAGACAATCCCTGAGATTGTAGTAGTTAATGATATCAATGAAACGATAAAAAAGGTTCAGCCCATTTTAGAAAAGGTTGATAAAGTAGTTACAAATATCGAAAAAATTACTTCAACACTGGCGAAAAGAGATACGCTCATTGAAATGGCTGTCGGAACCCCGGAGAGTGCTAAATCTGTTAATGAGTCTCTTAAAAAGATCAGGGATATTCTTGCCAAGACAGATGAGCAGGTTTATGGAAGCGACGGTGTGCTGTCAATAGTCAGAAATATTCTAAAGGATATACTTACGAAATTGGGAAAAATCGATGCGGCCCTCGATAACGTAGTAAAGATCAGCGCCGATACTGCTGATTCAACAAAAGATTTAAAAGTATTGAGAGCCGAGATCGATGCAACAGTTAACTCCATTAGCAAACTGGTTAACGAAATTGATAAAAAAATTCCCTTTAAAAAAGAACCGGAAGCAATAAAACTCCCATGAAGAAAATTGTTTATCTGATGATTTTCAGTATTTTACTGATCGGCTGTAGCTCATCAAAACCAGTCCCTGAATGGACGAATACCTCTTCTAATCATCTGGATAACTATAAGAAAAGCTATTTGAACGGCAGGGATAGTATCGCTGAGGTATATTTTAATAGAGCAGTTGATGAGATCAAGAGTAGTGGGAATCTGGAAATTCTCGCCAGAGTTTATCTTACAAAATGCGCTGTTCAAATTGCCGTCCTCGAGCCTTTTGACGATAGAGAGTACCTTAGGATAGATGCTGTTTCACCTGTGTCACAAAATAGGAATTTTTTCAACTTTTTGAAAGGCTCCTTCGATAAGGTGGATGAAAGGCTGATGCCTCAGCAATATATCGGTTTCTTGAAGGCATTTAGAAAAGGCAATGCTGAGGACATTGCCAATGAAATTTCGAATATAGATGACCCTCTGTCGAAGTTAATAACCATTGGTCTTCTCGTTCAAAAAAATGAAGATGATGAAAGAGTTTTGCAGATCGCTATTGATGCCGCTTCATACAATGGATGGAAGAAGGCGCTCTTAGTTTATTTGGGAAGACTCCAATTTTTTTACGAAAAAATAAAGAAACTGGAAAAAGCAACCAACATAAAGCAACAAATCGATATTTTGAAAAAATAGTGAATGCGAAAGAGAATGCAATGTAATCTAGATATGACGAGGCCATAGTTCACATCAGGAGAAAGTAAAAGTTTAAATAATACTTTTAATTTACAGAACATTCAATAAACATACCCATCTACAGGAGGAGTCTAATGGCAGAAGAAACAAAGAAAAAGGATCGTAAAAAGGAAGAAAAGTCACTAGAAAAAATGACCGTTAAGGAATTAAAAGCAATAGCAATGGAAATCCCGAGAGCCGTAGCAGTCCACGACATGAAAAAGGGAGAGCTTATTGCATTTATCAAGGAAGCTAAGGGTATCAAGGAAGAGGAGCCTGTTAAGGCAGAGAAAAAGGTTGTCGTAAAGATAAAATTGAGTAAAACAGAGATAAAAGGAAAGATTAAACAGCTAAGGGAAGAAAAAAAAGCTGCACAGGAAACGCATAACAAGAAAAGATCAGATTTTCTACGCCGCCGAATAAGTCGCTTGAAAAAACAAACCCGTAGAATGACAAATGTAAACTAGCTTTTTTGATGATTACTATCATGTTCTTAAATAAAAGTGCCTCTTCAAAAAAAAATTTGTCGACTATCTCTCGCAGGATTTCTGGCTCAGATGGATTGACATTAATCGAATTAGTAACTGTTATTATTTTATTTGTTATTATTGTGTTCGTTGCTATCGGAGCCTTCCAGATATATGCAAAGAAAGCTTATAAGATTATCATATCACATGATTTAAGAGAGTTTATTAGAGCTCAGGAAGATTACTCCATAAGTAACAATAGGTATTTGGGCGCTACTGGTGATTTTATTGAGGGTGGTCATCCCCCTATTGGCACATTAAGTGTGCCCGAGTTCAAATTCGAACCATCAGACGGTGTCAGAATCGAAATCATTTCCGGTGATGGCGCACATCCAAACAACCCTGATTCCCCGTTCAAAGCTGAAGCTCGTCACAAAAAAACAAAGGCAAAGTATATTTTTGATTTTTCAACGCATCAAACTATTGAGAAGGACGAATAAAAAATGGCACAAAATTATAAGAGGAAATTGAAAAACTATATTATTGATTGGGACCTTCAGTTCAGAATCATCAGTCACAGTCTTATATACATGTTTTTTGTCGCACTCATTACTATGGGTATAATCCTGTTTCCTCTTATATACGATATGGCCTTCTCAAAAAATTTGGATGTCCAATATCATTCCGCACAGACCTTTCTTATTTTGGCAAAGCGATTAGTGCCGGCTATTATTGTGATAATGGTGCTATTCGCTCTTCATCAGATATTAATCACTCATAGAATCTGCGGTCCTCTTGTTAATTTTTCTCATACTTTTAAAAGGCTTGCTGAGGGAGATTTAACGCGAAAGGTTTATCTTCGCCAGGGAGACTATCTAAAAAAAGAATGTGCCAAAATAAATGAGATGATTGACGGATTATCCGGTATTTTAAAGCGTCTCATGGAAGACCACAGGAAATTGATTACTAAACTGGAAGATATTATCAAGGATGTACAGGACATCGGCACGCGAGAAAAAATCCAATCCTCCTTGGAAATTCTAAAAAACGAGGTGTCTTATATTTCGAATAATATGGCGATTTTCAAGTTAGAAGAGAATCCTCAATCTTCCGCCTCATCTTTTCAACAGGAAAAATAATCTGTCCTGATTTCTAATTTTTCACTGGAAGCGATAAGTTCCTCGTAATTCGGGTGTAACGGGTCCAGCTTTTGCTGTTCCAGGCGAGGTCTACATTCAGGACTTTCATATCATCATGGGGATCGAGACCGCACTTTCTCGCAAAGTAGCGGTGGAAGGCAATACAGCCCGTCAATTCAGGATGAAAAACGGTGACCAGTACAGCGGGGGTTTCTGCGGCAGCAATGTAGTCATCCATCTGGAGTAGAATGTTAACCTCCTCACCTGCCCACAAAATCTTTGGTGCCCGGATAAAGGTAAGTGGTATGGATTGTGACGCAACCTGGGGAATGTAAGCTTCACAAATAAAACTATCCAGCTGGCTGCCAAAGCTGTTGCGTTCGATCTCGATATTAATCAGACCAAAATGGGCTGGTTCGCCGACAATGGATTTTGCAAGGAGAATTGCCCCGGCACATGTTCCCCAGATCTTCATCCCCCGCCGGAATTCATGCAGAATGACCTCTTCAATACCGAAGATGCGCATCAGTCGGGACATGCATGTACTCTCGCCCCCGGGAATAATCAATCCGGTAAGATTTCGAAAGTCGTCAGGTTCTTTGACCGGTAAGCAGGCAATACCTAAGCGCTCCAGATGATCGAGGTGTTCAACAACACCTCCTTGAAGATTAAGGACGCCAATCATTTATTTACCATCCCCGTCCGGCCAGGAGCTGCCCCTCCGGTATCTCGGAGATTTCAAGTCCCGGCATTGCTTCCCCAAGACCCATTGATGCTTCCAGCACTTTGGCCGGGTCATTATAGTACGCCGTTGCCCTAACTATTGCCCGGGCACGCACCGCTGGATTCTCTGATTTGAAGATTCCGGAACCCACAAAGATTCCATCACACCCTAACTGCATCATCAATGCGGCATCTGCGGGGGTTGCAATACCGCCTGCGGCAAAATTAACTACCGGCAGACGTTCCAGTTCCCGTACCTGGAGGGCAAGTTCATAGGGTATGCCGTTTGCCTTTGCATAACCGGTAACCTCTTCGACCGGCATACCGACCAACTGTCTAATTTCACGGTTCATAGTGCGGATATGGCGGACAGCCTCAACAACATTACCTGTTCCGGCTTCTCCTTTGGTACGGATCATAGCAGCGCCTTCGGCAATGCGACGCAACGCTTCACCAAGATTTCGCGCACCACAGACGAAGGGGATGGAGAATTTCGTCTTGTCAATGTGGCATTCTTCGTCAGCGGGGGTTAACACCTCACTTTCGTCAATATAATCGATTTTCAGTGCTTCTAAGATCTGAGCTTCAACAAAATGACCAATCCTGGCCTTGGCCATAACAGGTATCGATACGCCCTTTTTTATTTCAAGGATCATCGCAGGGTCAGACATTCTGGCAACACCGCCCTGTTTGCGGATGTCAGCCGGCACCCGCTCCAGGGCCATTACGGCGACGGCGCCTGCATCTTCAGCAATCTTCGCCTGTTCAACATTGGTAACGTCCATAATGACGCCGCCTTTTAACATTTGAGCCAACTGCACATTTAGCTCGTATCTCTTTTTATCCACGTTTTTTTGCCTCCCAAACTGATAAAAATTCTTCTTATTATTATAATATTATTAACAAGAATAATCAAGAGTGGTGAATCGGATACATATATCACCACGTCATTCTCGCTTTTACGCCATGACCCTGTAAATATGATTTTATCTCTGAGATCGTGTAGTATCTATAATGAACCATTGATGCAATCAGAGCCGCATCTGCTTTTCCGTATGTCAAAACATCGACAAGATGTTCAGGTTTTCCCGCGCCTCCCGAAGCAATGACGGGAATGTTAACATTTGTCGATATGAGATGCGTCAGTTCAAGTTCATAACCCTGTTGAGTCCCGTCGGCATCGATCGAATTCAGGCAAATTTCCCCCGCCCCAAGTTTTTCCGCCTCTTTCGCCCACCACAGGGCATCAATTCCAGTGTACACCCTCCCGCCATGAATAACAATTTCGTACCCGGATGGGCATTTCTCGCCTGGTTCGACCTTCTTTACATCCATTCCCAGGACAACGCACTGACTGCCGAAGGCCTTAGCACCTTCGGCAATCAAGGGAGGATTTTTCACTGCCTCAGAGTTGATGCTGATCTTTTCAGCCCCGGCAAGGATGACGCGCCTCATGTCTTCAACGGAGCGAATGCCGCCGCCGACGGAGAAAGGAATGAAAATAGTCTCCGCTACTCTCCTTACCACATCAATCATGATATCGCGCCCATCGGATGAGGCCGTAATATCATAGAAGACAATTTCATCGGCGCCCTGCTCATAATACTCCCTTGCCGCCTCCACAGGATCACCGATATCGATGTTGCCCTTGAACTTGATACCTTTGGTAAGCTTCCCGTCACGTACATCCAGGCAAGGAATGATCCTTTTACTCAGCATCTTGCCCTCCCCAACGGCAGAAATTCGCAAGAATCTGAAGCCCCGGTTGCCCGCTTTTCTCCGGATGAAATTGAACGGCTACCAAATTCTCGCGGGCTATAGCAGCGCAGAAAAGCATTCCATAATCGGTCCATCCGATAACCAACCGCTCATCAGCAGGAGCCGGATAATAGGAATGTACAAAATAAAATTGAGCTTCATCGGAAATCCCTCGAAATACAGGGTGATCCTTTTGAAAAGCTACATTATTCCACCCCATGTGGG
The DNA here is from genome assembly GCA_035625045.1 of Syntrophales bacterium. GTDB lineage: Bacteria > Desulfobacterota > Syntrophia > Syntrophales > UBA2185 > DATKLL01. The sequence goes on from DASPQI010000137.1 coordinate 9,464, forward strand.
GAATTTTAAGGGGCATACAGTCTTCCTGCAAATCCCTCGAGAATCGTTTAACTACACCCGGTATGATGCCCAGGCATTTCGTTTCATTCTCTTCGCTGTATTCAAAGATCACCTGTGTTCCGAGACAAATGCCCAATACAGGTTTCCCTTGCTTTACCCATTCCATTATCCATTTGTCCATATTTGTCTGACGGAGATTGGCCATTGCCTCGCCAGCCGCCCCGACACCGGGGAAGATAATATGGCTGGCCTGTGAAAGTATCTCCGGATCATCACTGATCTTGCAGGACTTGCCTAAATAGCTTAGCGCCCTTGCCACGCTGGTCAGATTTCCCGCCCGATAATCAACAATACCAATCATGATTATTAATTAAGAACCTCTTTTTGCTCCTATAGAAAAATACTATTTTTTTCATTTCGACAAAAAAGTTTTTTAATAGTAAATACTTATTATTCCATTCGCAATGAAAAAATTACACAATGCTTATATCTTAAGAATCCCCTGATAAGTATTCCTTTTTTCCAGTTCCATGTCAATTGCATTCAGTACATCCATCTTATTGACCGCCCACTGAGGCGCAAGAAAAATATCTCGATAACCATCAGCGGTCAACCGCTGAATGACCATTTCCGGCGGCAGTATTTCCAGTATATCACATATTATTTTAACATAGTCTTCCCTGTCGAGTATTGTAATTTCTCCTTTTTCATAGAGGTCACCAATGGTAGTCCCTCTGAGCGCAAGAAGCAGGTGAATTTTGATTCCCTGAATCGGTAGGGTCGCAATGGCTCTTGCCGTTTCCAGAATGTCTTCCCTTGTCTCCCCCGGCAGGCCGACGATGATATGCGTGCAAATATGTATATTCATACCCGAAGCCCTTCTAACTGCATCTATGAAGGTAGCCGCCGAATGTCCCCTGTTTATGAACCGGAGCGTTCTTTCGTGGATCGATTGCAGTCCCAGTTCGAGCCACACATGCCTGGTCTTTGCGTACCTGCGAAAAAGATCGATGACATCATTTGGAACGCAATCGGGGCGGGTTCCCACAGACAGGCCGATGACATTGTTCTCAGCCAGAGCTTCATCATACAGTTTTTTCAGTTTCTCGACTGGAGCATAGGTATTGGTAAAGGTCTGAAAATAGGCAATGAACTTTCCCGCGTTCCTGTGCTTTCTGTAATATTCCTTGCCACGGCGTATCTGTTCACTGACGGAGGGAAGCAGCCCGGCTTGCCGTAATCGTGAACCCCGGCCATCACAGTATATACATCCCCCGGTCGATACAGCGCCGTCACGGTTCGGGCATGTGAAACCGGCATCAATCGGGAGCTTGTATACTTTGTACCCAAAGCGATTAATCCAGAAACTTTTCAAGTCGTAATATCGTTTTGTGTTGTTCCAGAATTGTGGTTTTGCCAAAATAGTCTCTTTTTCCTATTGTAATTTTTAAATTGACATTATTAAATTATATGTAAAACTGCAACAGTTCAATTGTAACACAATACTGTGCAATTGACATGTAACTGGCTTTATTCATCTTATAGCATCCTTATGTAGATGCGGAGTTAAAGATTTGTCTAAAAATTACGACATTATCGTGGTAGGCGGCGGTCATGCCGGCTGCGAGGCAGCACTGGCAGCGGCACGGATGGGTTGCTCCACAGTCTTGTTTAATATAAATCTGGATTCTGTCGCCCTGATGTCGTGTAATCCTGCTATAGGCGGTTTAGCGAAGGGCCAGCTCGTCAAGGAAATCGATGCCCTGGGCGGAGAGATGGGGAAGGTCGCCGATAAAACCGCCGTCCATTTTCGGCTGCTCAATGCGTCAAAAGGTCCTGCTGTGCAATCCTCCCGTTTTCAGTGTGATAAACAGCTTTACAGGCTTGTCATGAAATCCATAGTAGAGAAGGAAAAAAATCTCCATCTCCGTCAAACGCTTATAGATCGCCTAGTGGTAGAAAATGGCAAGGTTGTCGGTGTAGAGGATCATATCGGTGTCAGTTACAGCGGGAAGACTGTTATTATCACCACTGGTACTTTCCTGAACGGTCTGATCCATATAGGAACTGTAAATTACCCAGCGGGAAGAGCGGGTGAAATGGCTTCTATTCATCTGGCGGAATCGCTGCGAAGACTGGGGTTTGAAATGGGGCGGATGAAAACAGGTACGCCACCCAGATTGCGCGCTTCAACCATTAATTTTTCGATACTCGAACGCCAAGACAGCGACCCCGATCCTGAACCATTTTCATTTGCCACAGAAAAACTGCGGGAAGAGAGGCTTCCTTCATACTTTTCTTACACAACTGGTGAGACCCATCGTCTCATCGGAGATAATATCATGCTTTCACCTCTCTATTCCGGCACCATTAAAGGGGTCAGTGCCCGTTATTGTCCTTCCCTGGAAGATAAAGTAATGCGCTTTTCCGACAAGGAAAAACATCCTGTTGTTCTGGAGCACGAAGGCCTTGACACGGAGGAGATTTACGCTAAAGGCCTTGGTAACTGTATGCCGCAGGATCTTCAGGAACAGATCATTCATAGTGTTCCGGGTCTTGAGGAGGCGGAG
>DASPQI010000138.1:0-4446 GCA_035625045.1 Syntrophales bacterium
CGGTTGATCCACGCACCCTGAATCTTGAAAAAGTTATCCATGCTGAGATCAGAAAATCTGGCTTCATCAAAAGAAGCGTCCAACTGTCGAATATGGCTGATTCCCGTTTGAACATCAGTCTCAGCAAATCCCTGATATTGAGGAGAGGCTGAGAATGATGTCTGCCTTTCCGCGGAGGAAGCGCCTGTCTGATAATAAGTCCCGGCGGCAGATTCTGCTTGTTTCCTTCTTCTGAGATATGAATATAGAAAATAGAGAAGACTGCCGATAAGGATGATCTCTAAAAGGCCGATGCCGCTGCCGTCAAAGCCGCCCATGCCCATACCGCCAAAAAGCAGGCTCCCCAGAAAACCGCCCGCCATTCCCATGCCAAGGCTTCTCCATATGCTGGGCTGCTGCGTCTGAGGGCTCATCGGTTGTGATGGGGACGAGGGCTGGCTGGAGACGTTGAAGAGTAGGGACTGCTTGGGTAACTGTATGAACGTGAACCGCGACTGCCGGAAGATGTTCCCCCTCCAACCCTGGCAAATAGATCCAGTTCCATTGCCCATATGAAAAAAAACAGAGATAAAAAAATTGCTACTCCTACTTTTGATCTCTTTCCTTCAAACATATTATCTTCCTCCTTCTGGTGATTCATCACGATTAATCGAAAAGACGGATTTAGGCCTATTTACAGATAATAGAAAACCCGCATCGAGCCGCGATTCTAAAAGATATGTACTGAAGTGTCAATATCTCCTTTTTCCACACCAACCTTTTCGTTTTGTATTTTCAAAGCAGATGGTGTATTAGAATTATCAGTATGGGGATGGAGGTTACGCCTAATACATCCTATAATAAATTTGTGGCGGAATATTTATAGAAAATCGAGGAACGTTCATGGCTATTGAGCAATTAGACGGGAAAATCGTTGCGGCGGCAGAAATGATAGTACATGCTAAGAGTATCGTAGTTTTTACAGGTGCTGGAATCAGCACCGAGTCCGGCATACCTGATTTTCGCAGTCCTGGTGGGATATGGACCAAATTCGATCCGGAAGATTTTACCATTCAGAAGTTCCTGTCTAGTCCGGAAACCAGAAAAAAACAGTGGAACATACTCCTTGAAGGAGGTCTGATAACCGATGCCGAACCTAACAGGGCCCATCGTGCTGTTGCCGAACTGGAAAAGATAGGCAAGTTGACATGTGTAGTCACACAAAATATCGATAACCTCCATCAAAAGGCCGGGAACTCTCCGGATAAGGTGTATGAACTTCACGGCAACATGAGATATTTAAGATGCATGGACTGCGGCGCCCGCTATCCGGTCGGCGAAATACTGGAGAGGTACCGCCCAAAGAATGATATTCCTGATTGTGAATTCTGCCATGGTATTTTAAAACCTGATGTGATCTTCTTTGGAGAAATGCTGCCACAGGTGACGCTGAAAAATGCAACCTTTCATGCGACAAGGTGCGATCTTATGATCGTTATCGGCTCGTCCCTGGTCGTATACCCGGCAGCCTCTATCCCAATATACGCCAAGGAGTCAGGGGCCAAACTGGTGATTATAAATAATACACCTACACCCTGCGACGAGATCGCCGATATTATCATCAATCATTCGGCCGGCGAGGTAATGGAAAAGCTGCTGGAAGAAACTAAAAAAAGTCTGTAAGCTAAAAATTCCATGTGAAATGATATGCCGAACTTGCAAGTAATCGAGACGAAAAGGTTGAAACTGGTGCCCCTTGATTTTGAGAGCATGAATCCTGACGATCATCCGAAAATTGAGCAGAGACTCGGCTTGCAACTAGCGAGCATGATCTTGGGGGAACAGATCGACAGGGAGATCAAAGCGGCCATGAGAACTTCTCTGGAGAATGTCATAAGAGATAAAAAGCAGGATCAATGGTATGCGGACTGGCAGAGCGTTCTGATTATACTAAAGGCGGAGAATGTAATCATAGGAGGATTCTGTTTCCAGAGATATCCGGATAAAAATGGCTCCGTTCAAATCGGATATATGATTCGGCAGGAGTATCAGAGAAGCGGATACATAACGGAGGCACTGAAACGTGGAATTTTGTGGATATTCGAGCGTCCCGGCGTATTTTCCCTGCTCGCAGAGACAACGAAGTCCAACCTGGCATCGCGCAGGGTACTGGAAAAGATAGGTATGACTATCTGCGAAGAAACAGATAAAGGCCTCTGGTGGAAGATCGAGAAATGTGCCTGATCCTTCTATCCTACGGTATGCATGACAGGTATCACCTTATCCTTGCGGCAAATCGTGATGAGTTTTACGAAAGACCGTCGTTGTCGGTATCTTTATGGGATAATGCGCCGGGAGTGATTGCCGGCAAAGATCTGCAGAGAGGAGGTACATGGCTGGGAATTACGAAAACAGGGCGTCTCGCCATGCTTACAAACTACCGCGAACAGCCACCTTTCGGGCAAAATGCACCTTCGCGGGGATGGCTGGTAAGAGATTTCCTCTGCGGTCAGGAGGAGCCAAAGGCTTATCTGGAAAAGATAGAAGTTGAAAGGTTTGAATATAACGGTTTCAGTCTGATCCTGGGAGATATGAATCATTTATTCTACATATCGAACCGGGGGAACATGGTGGAATTATCACCGGGTCTGTATGGTCTTAGCAACAGGCTTCTCAATACACCCTGGCCGAAGATTAAGCGTGGGAAAGAGGCCCTCGGATTATTACTATCCAGATCAGATAATCTTCTCCCGGAAGATATTTTTCATATTCTGGCAGATCGATCAAGGCCGCGCGATGAAGAGCTTCCCGACACGGGAGTCGGACTGGAATGGGAGCGGATACTATCTTCCATATTCATAACGAGCCCGAAATATGGCACACGCTCCTCTTCGGTTATCATGATTGACAGGAGAAATCATATCATGTTTATTGAGAGGGTATTCAACAACCATCCTGATCCATGGATGGAGGTAAAATTTGAATTCACGATTCACGAGAAATAGAAAGTGCAGGTAATATGTCCAAGCGCGAATATCCCGACCATCCGATTTGTGGTGTAGGGGCAGTGGTGGTCAAAGATGGGAAGGTGCTCCTGGTAAAACGGGGCGTCGATCCTAACAAAGGAGTATGGGCCATTCCTGGCGGCTCCTTAAAATTGGGCGAAACCTTGCAAGAGGGCGCCGAACGGGAGATATTGGAAGAAACGGGCATAACCATCATGGCAAAGGAGCCGGTATATTCCTTTGATTTCTTTGAAAGAGATTATGAGGGGCGGGTTCGTTTTCATTATGTGATTGTCGATATGATAGCCGATTATATAAGTGGCGAGGTGCAGGCTGCTGACGATGCCTCGGAAGCCAGGTGGGTATCACAAAAGGAGCTTAAAGATCTGCGGGTATCCATGAATACTTTAAAAATTCTTGATGCCCTGAAAGTATTTTCTGATTAACCTCATACATACTTTTTTTCTTTAAGGAGGCATAATTATGAAAGTGATTTATCACAAGGATTTCAACCAGTCGTATTGCTCGGATCCCGCTGCCGCGCCTGGGCGGATTGAAGCCGTTTACAAAACCATCCGTAACAGTGTGACCTTTGTAGATGCAATACCCGCAAAGAAAGAAGATATAGCCGCCGTTCATACGCCGTATCACATAGAGAGGGTCAATAGCGATGGTATTTACCAGATTGCCGCTCTGGCTGCCGGAGGCGCCATACAGGCTGCCGGGATAGGCTTAAAAGAGCCTTGTTTTGCCCTTATCCGGCCACCCGGACACCATGCATCAGCCGGTAGTGCATGGGGTTTCTGCTATTTTAACAATATGGCGATAGCACTTGATAAGTTAAAACGGGAAAATCTGATCAAAAAGGCCTTTGTTCTGGATTTCGATCTGCACTTCGGGGACGGGACGGTTAACCTTCTTGAAGGTAGTGGTTACGTGTCCATATACAATCCTTCAGCATCTTATCCTGAAGAATATTTGAAAAGTGTAGAGGGCCGCCTCTTTTCAGAAAAGGTTGATATCATAGGTGTCTCCGCCGGCTTTGATAATCATGTGGAAGATTGGGGAAGGCTCCTCTCTACCGCAGACTACAAAAAGATGGGAAGAATGGTCAAGGAAGCTAGTGATAAGAACGGGGGAGGGTGCTTTGCCATCCTGGAAGGTGGTTATAATCATAGTGTACTTGGACAGAACGTAAAGGCCTTCATTGAAGGGATGGAGGAAGCTTAGAATTAAATATTTGCATCACTGGTAATTTCTACTTCCCGATGCAGAAGGTTGAGAATATCCTGTCCAATACTTCTTCAGTAACAGTTTTTCCAGCGATCTCGCCCAGACAATCAAGGGCCTGCCTTACATCGAAGGCGGAGAATTCAGGTGAAAGGCCGTTGATCATGCTTTCCTTCGCCTTTGAAAGAAGGTCTGCAGTTTTATCGATTGCTGTTTTATGGCGAACGTTGGA
>DASPQI010000139.1:0-9665 GCA_035625045.1 Syntrophales bacterium
AAAGAGAAAGTGTAGTGCCGCCCAGGAAACGGCAACAGCCCTTGCTAAATCAAGCAGGAGTATGACCCCTGCCCACAGCATACCGGCCTGCCGATAGACGTTCGTAGTTCCGGCAGTCCCGCTGAAATGATATCTCGGGTCATCTCTTCCCAGCATCTTGAAGAGCAGGATGGAGAAGTTGACAGAGCCTGCAATGTAGGCCGCCAGGAGTAGAATTGCCATTATCATGACATTTATATCCCGCAAGTTTTAATTTAAAACTCCTACCCCTGTTTGTCAAGGGGACGGACAAGAGGACTGTACAAGACCCAACCTGGGGGCTTGACCCGGCCGCCGGAGACGTCCTTCATAATCACGCCTCTGATCTCCTCACGAAGATCACCCGACACATCATGAATCCATATATCAAAGAGAAGGGATTCTCCGGTTACTGCAACAGGCGATACACGGCAATGGTAGGTCTCACCAGGTACTGTCGGTTTGATGATGATGCGCTCTTCAAAACCTCCAGGAAAGGCCACGATATTGTAATATCGCTGTCCCCAGACGCAGGCGATATGAAGTGCCCCGTCGAGAGGAAAAGGAGAACCGAGGGGCTCCGATGGAGCCTGATTAATTGCAGCGTACACCTTTGCCGTGGCGCCGCTCTCCGAGAGAAGGACGTCGCCTCTGACATTCTGATATGACGGCCCGAAGGGCACCAGGTCGCTGTACAATTTTTCCGAGGATATCTTATAAGGAAACCCTTCTACTGCTGACGTCGTATCCATAGGCATTCCCGTGAAATGCTCCCCTTCAGCCGCGAAACTGACAACGGTATGCATCTTCGTCCTGGTCATGGTACCTCTTATCCTGTCAATCGTGATTAATCTGGACAGTATGCGGCCACTCTCATAGACCTCCAGTTCATTGCAGGCCTCTATGATATCGGCATCCTTTTCGATATTAAGAAAACGATCGAACCTGGCCGAACGCATACACTTGACGTCCGCATCCGGCCGATAAGCCCTCGCTGATGCTGCCAGACGCTGAAGCTCCTCAACGGCGGGGAGAATGATTTTACTCTCGAAATGGTGGTCCCTGAGATAGGGATGAACAGGGATAATAAGGGGAAGACAAATACGCTCTATCAGTCGGGATGTATCTTCCATCTTTTAATTCCTTTTGAACATTTCCAGATCATCAAAACGGTTCATCATTTCTAAACGGCGGATATATCTTTGATACCTTTCGTCCCAACCAATCCTGAGGATCTGACTTTCCGTAAAAAATTTCATGATCGGTTTGGCCATATACGTCCAAAAGGACATCCATAATCTGCCCTGCCTTCCCGCAAATGCCGATGGCTTCCACCAGCCCAAAGCAGTTTCCCTGTTATACCAGAAGGAATATTGCAGCTCATCGGATTCCAGATGCCTGGTTTTTACATTTGCCCAAAAGCCGCTGTAGCGTTCATAGCGGTCATGATTCGTGACTAATCCCTCATCGATCAGATAATCTCTGAGCCGGGTCTTGGGATAGGGCGTCAGCATCTGACAGTAGGATGCGTCCGCCTCCAGCTCATTGAGAAACTGATAGTTTTTTCTGATAGCCTCTTCGTTATCATCTGGCAGTCCGAAGATCAGACCGCCAATCACCATGATGCCATGCCGGTGACAATTCTCTATAGCCTTTTTTGCCTCTTTTACGATGTCTGCTTTCCCCATGGTCCTGAGATTATGGTTCGATACATTTTCAATCCCAAGGAAAATGCTCCGAAATCCCGCTTCGGACATTTTTTTACCATCGCTTCATTTCGGGCCACGGACATACAGTCGTCCTGAACGACCAGCTGCAAGTTTCGATACCGTCTTTGTATGATGGCATCACAGACGGTAATCACCCATTTCGGGTTCAAAATCATATTGTCATCGGTGATGAAGATCAGCCTTGTTTTTTTGTTGAAGTAGATGTCGTCAAGATCGGCAATGATGCGCTCAATCGGATATGTCCTGTAAGAGCGTCCATACATATGATTGATGCTGCAAAAATTACAACTGTGGGTGCAGCCTCGGGAAGTTTCCATGACCTCGATCCTGGAATACATAAAATGGTATCCCCTCGTCAGGCGTCTATGATCACGTATAGGCAGTTTCAGGCGGGACAGTTCGCAGAGCCCGCCCCGTTCGTTGTGAATCCACTCGCTGTCCTTCCTGTAGGAGAGGGATGGTATGGCTTCCAGTCTGTCCGCCCCTGCCAGGGCGTTCACCAGCCTGCGGAAGACCTCTTCCCCTTCCCCCTTGATGATAAAGTCGATCTCATTCCCCTCCCGTGATGAGGCAATCTCCTCACTCATCAATGTGGCATGATAGCCTCCGACGGCGATCTTCACATGGGGAAGGATGCTTTTAATCAGTCTAATCAACGCAAGAGCGGTCGGATACAGCCATGTCATGGCGGAGAGGCCGACCAGATCGGGATTAATTCTTTTTAAGGTTTTTGTCAGATAGGCTGAGATGCCTTTCCGTTTCCGGATCAGGTCAATCAGAGAGACATGATGCCCTTCATCAACATTTCCGCCGATGCAGGCAATGCCATGATTGGGCATATGGAGCGCCATTTCATGGATAACAATGGGTATGACATCCGGCATGGATATCAGAGCAACTTTCATAAGTCCGCTTTTCTTTCCATGAGGGAACGGGCCTCAGCCATGAGACCGGAGAGGGTGAAGGTGTCACTATTATAATCAGGTTCAAGGCTTCCGGCCAGTTTGACCTCAATCACATTTTTGGTACAGGTATTAAATAAGAACTTCCCCGGAGGAAAGAGTTTATTGGTATTCCTGATCAGTACGATCTTGATCGGCGCATTACAGAGCCTGGCAATCCTGAATGCACCTTTATCAAACGGTCCTACCCGGCTGTTTATGGAACGTGTTCCTTCGGGAAATATAAATAGATTACCCCCTGAAGAAAGATATTCCTTCATTTTTTTTATCTGGTCGATCATATCTTCCAAAAATATATCTTCCGTCATGGATGGGATATAACCTGACGTCTTCAATATCCAGCCGAAGACGGGAAGTCTGAAATAGTCGCTTCTTACAATGGTCTTCTGTCTTTCAAATAGAGAGACGAAGAAAATAGGATCAAGAAAGGAGAGATGATTGGCAATGATGACGGAAGAGCGTATGACGGATACGTCTTTGGAAACATGCCATCTCACCCCAGGAACAATGGTCCGCAAAAGGCAGAAAAAAACCCAGTGGAGCCGATGGTTAAGTTTCTGAAAGGCCTCTTCGCGTTTTTCGGAAAAAAAATATGCATACAAATAAAAAGGTGAAAAGAACAAGATATATCCCATTATGTAGTATGTCCAGAGAATGACCGTGATGGTAAAATTCTTGACGGATTGTAATAGTGAGGGGTATTTGGTTTGCATGTCGTTTGTCATCATGGCGAGACTTTATTAAAGCGGCAACAAAACATATCAAAAAAATCATGCCGTACCCTGAATCAAGTTCAAGGCAGCTTGATAATTCCCTCTCCCTTGATGGGAGAGGGTTAGGGTGAGGGTGAAAATACAAGTCATCCCCCCTCCCCTTAATTCCCTCCCACCACTGGAGGAGAAGTTTATTTAAAGAAATAACGTAATATGGTTATCCTCTATAATATCATGACATCTTTTTTATGATCAGGCTGGTGTTGACACCGCCAAAGGCAAAGTTCTGGATAGTGGCAACCCGAATCGGTCGTTCCCTCAGTTTTACAACATGGTTGATCATGGCGCATCTTTCATCTATCTCGTCTAGGTTCAGAGTCGGGGCGATAAATCCTTCCTCCATAAGATAAATCGCAATAATGGTTTCAATGGCACCGCAAGAGCCCATCGTATGCCCCATATAACTTTTCAATCCGACAACACCGGGCAGATTTCCGTAAACATCGTAAATAGCCTGCGCCTCAATCACATCGCCCATCTTGGTTCCCGTCGCGTGGGCGCTGATAAAATCCATCTCATCCGCGTTGATCCTGGCATCTTTCAGACCGATCCGTATAGTTTCCTTGATGCCGTTCAGATTCGGCAGGATCAAATCGCCGCCGTTATTGTTGCAGGCAAATCCTATTACCTCGGCGAGTATGGAGGCGCCTCTTTTCCGTGCATATCCGTACTCCTCCAGCATTACGGCCCCGGCCCCTTCCCCCACGACAAGACCATCCCTCTTGGTATCAAACGGGCGCGGTGTCAAATGGGGCGTATCGTTAAAGGCCGTAGAGCAGGCGAGGAGATTATCAAACACGGCGACGGTGGTCGTATCATATTCATCGGCCCCTCCGCAGAGCATGGCGTCCTGCATGCCGTACTTTATTGCTTCATAACCGTAGCCGATAGACTGGCTGCCTGTCGTGCATGCCGTACACGATGATATGACGCGGCCTGTAATACCGAACATCTTGGTGATATTGACGGCTGTGGTGTGAACCATAGATTTCAGGTAATCTACAGCGCCGATAGTAGAAAACTCATTTTGGGACGCGCCGAAAAAAGTCCGATAGATATCCCGCTGAACAGTAGGACTCCCGTGGGTCGAGCCGAAGGCGACGCCCAAACGGCCGGACGTGACAAATGCCTGATCCAGACCGGCGCCTTCAATCACTTCCTTCGCCACCTGACATGCATAATAGGCTACGGGTCCCATGGTTTTCCGGTGTTGACGCTTGAAATCGTAGGCGATGGGATAATCGACTGTTCCAAAAACCTTGGAGTGGATGTAGGAAGACAATAAGCCATCCTCCCGCAATGTCTTGACCCCGGAAATCCCATTAACCAGGCTGTAAAGAATCTCTTCTTTGGTACGGCCTATGGGTGTAATCGATGAACACGCAGTAATGACGACCCTTCTCTCCATAAGGTTCCCGTTTATGTAAGACCGGCTTCACCGCCTGACAGTGCCGGCCTTGTCCTCGTCAGCGACTCAATATAATCACAGATCTGATTGATAGTCCGGATATCCATGGCCTGTTTCTTTTCATCCTGGGTCAGTTCGTAACCGAGCATTTTTTCGATCTTGAGGAGCAGCTCAATGGCATCTATACTGTCAAACCCGTGCTTTTCTCTCAGATTATCATCCAATCCCGGATTTTCGATTTCAAATTCCTTGCGAAAGAAATGGAGTATTTGAGTTATAATTTCATTGCGTGTCATATATAGGTCAAAACTCTCCTGAAAGTCTTTTCTATTGTTTCCTGATCAGTCACTGCGGGAATGTCTTCCAGAGATGAACCGTCTTCGGATCAACGGCCACAGGCTTACCCGTTGAATTAAGGGCGCAATGCCTGGTGAATCCCTTGCAGATGATTCCCCCCGATTCAGCATGGGTGATCACATAATCGAAACGGAGCTTCACCCGTTCAAGCACCCCCGGCCGCGTATAAACCAACATGAGATCGTCATAAAAGAGCGGTTCATGGAAACATATACCCAGTTCTATAATCGGGTATAGATAGCCGCTCTCTTCTATTTCCCGGTAAGGATATGCCGCATGCCGCATCAGCGAGGTGCGGCCGAACTCGAAGTAACGAAGGTAGTTCGCATGATATACTACCGATGAACGATCCGTATCTGCGTAGAGCGTCCGCATCTCACACCAGTGCCAGACAAGGCCGGTCTCCTGATCACGAACGTAGCAGTTATCAAGCCCGGCTGCCTCTGGTCTGAACGGTTTCGGTTTCATCCTATACTCCTCTGAATATAACGCAACAGTTTGTGCCTCCAAACCCAAAGGCATTTGACAGGGCGATCTCATGCCGCTGCCTCCGTGCCTCATTAGGAACGAAGTCTAACCCATCAAATCCCGGATCGGGGATATAATTTATTGTAGGGAGGATCACTCCCCTCTGCATCCCTTCGATGGTCAGCGCATTTTCTATGGCGGCGGTAGCGCCGAGTGAATGGCCTATCTGGGATTTGTTGGACGATATGGGAATACGCTCTAACCCGTCTCCGAAAACGGCGCGCAGAGATTCTACTTCCATACTGTCTCCCGTGGTCGTCGACGTTCCGTGGGCATTTATGTATCCCACATCATTCGGCCTGAGCCCCGCATCATCGATGGTTTCGACTATCGCCCGAATAGTCGTAGATTTATTCGGCCTCGTAAAATGATGGGCATCCGACGTCCAGCCTATACCCATGACCTCAGCCTTTGCCGTGAGTCCGTGAGCCGAGAGGGCTTCATCCGCAGCCAGAACGATTACCCCTCCCCCTTCAGCAACGACAAAACCTTTCCTGTCGATGCTGAAAGGCCGCGATGCCTGCGAAGGATCATTATAGGCACGATCGTTATGATGTATCTTTATTGTGGCATTCATATTGGCAAAACCATGGATAATCTCTGGTATGACAGGCATCTCCACGCCGCCGGCGAGGACGAAGTCACAGTCCCCGTCCCGTATCATCCTTGACCCGATGGCGATAGCGTGATTACCCGTAGCGCATGCACCTTGCGGTGAGAATATCGGACCTGTGAAGCCCAGAAGCATTCCGGCCTTGCCTGAGGGCAGATTGGCGCAGAGATTGGGAAGGAGGTAAGGGCTCACTTTAAGCGGACCTTTGTCCCTCAGATTTTCCATGGCAATGCGGAAGGAATCCGTTCCGTTAATGGCAGAGCCGATCAGGCAGGCCGTTCTCGGTCCTGTTTCTTTGTTTATTCGCAGCATGGAATTTTCTAGGGCTTCTTTACAGACTGCCATGGTAAGAATGACAAAGGCCGCGTTCCAGTTATAGACCTCCTTTTCACTTGAAAAATCGTAAGTCCGGGGATCCCAGTCAGGTATCTCTCCTACCACATTGCTTAGGGATTTCACATGGCATCGGGTAACCTTGCGGAAACCGGCTTCGCCTTTAGCGGCGCGTTCCCAAGTCTCACTGAAGGTCTTTCCCAGCGGCGTTGCCGCGCCGTAGCCGATGACAAAAACCCTTCTGTTCTTTGGTGCCTTCATATGTTCACAGTTTGAATATTGTACTTGAATTGTCATTCCCGCGGAGGCGGGAATCCAGTATTATAAGCAAATAGTTTCGTATAAGTCATCCCATTCGGGATTAACTCTCTCAACAAGATTTAGCTTCCACTGCCTGTTCCATTTCTTTATCTGTTTCTCTCTGATGATTGCGCCCTCCGCTGTCTCATGCATTTCATACCACACCAGACGGTGGACATTGTATTTTTTTGAGAATCCACCAACCAGCTTATTTTTGTGTTCATATACGCGCTTGATCAGGTCTGATGTTACACCTATATATAGTGTACCGTTTCGCTTACTACAAAGAATATAAACATAAAAGTTCTTCATGTATTACTGGATTCCCATCTACACGGGAATAACATGAGGCAATTGGCTCTCATCAGAGTTATTCTTCAACTAACCCTGCACAGCACAATGCAGGAATTGCAGCCGCCGAATCCGAATGCATTTTTTAACAAATGCTCCTGAGCCAACCTTCTTGCTCCCTCCGGCACGCAGTCGATAACAATATCCGGATCAGGCAGATAATTAATTGTAGGAAGAACAGTATCACGGATCATCCCTTCCATGGCAAGGATTATCTCAATAGCGGAGGACGCCCCCATCGCATGGCCTGTCTGGGACTTATTTGCCGATACAGGCGGTATGTCTTTACCGAAGATGTCCTTCAGTGCATCCCCTTCTACCTTGTCACCGATCTTTGTCGATGTCCCGTGGGCGTTAATCGCATCAATATCTCCCGGCTGCAAGCCAGAATGAGCAATGCTTTCCGCAATGCATCTTCTCACCGTTTCCAGGTTCGGGGCGACAAAATGGTGAGCATCTGATGTCATGCCCCATCCTACCATTTCAATTCTGGATGCTACTCCATGGGCCTTCGCGAAATCCTTACTTGCCAGGATAATACAGCCGGCGCCCTCCGATACGACGAAGCCCCGCCTGTTGATGGAGAAAGGACGACTTGCCTTATCGGGGGAGTCTTCCGGTTGCCCTTCCTTCGGCCGGTATGCGCCGTTCATCGTGAAGAAACCACCTACTATGGTTTCAACAAGAGGGAAATCCACGGCGCCACAGATAACAGCATCCGCCATACCCTGCTCTATTAACATGGCCCCGATAATCATGGAGGTTGAACCAGTGGCGCAGGCGGTAATCGTCGAGGTTATGGGTCCTGTCGCGCCGGTCATGATGGAAATTTTCCCTCCCACCATATTGATGCAGGAGTTTGCATTGGTAAACGGATGGGGCAATTTCCCCCCGGAAACCCACATCCTGTCCGCACGGATTACCGCATCAAGACCGCCGACAGCGGTGCTGAAGGTAACGGCTACTCTGGAAGCGATATCATCCGTTATTTCAATCCCGCTTTTTTTAAGAGCCCGGTGGACGACCAGAATGGCATGGCTGAAAACAGGTGATGTCCACAGCGCCATGTCACGGGATTTCAAGAACGGATAAGAGCTGGTATCGATATCCTCAACCTGGCCAGCTATTCTCACGGGGAACCCTTCACGGAGTGGGAAACGTGTCAATGCACCAATACCGCTTGCGCCGCGCGATGCGCGCTCCCATTGGGTTTCCATATCGACACCCAGGGGAGATACGGCGTCATAACCCAATATAACAGGTCTTATTCTTTTCATCCTTGTCTGCTTATTTTTAGGCGCAAGGGGAGTTTGTGAAGCTACCATGGTATGAACCGGTAGAGTTTGGCGAACATTTCGTATACTTCAATCCAGTTCTGGAGATCCTTCGTCGAATTCAGATGTTCTCTCTTATTGACCATAACCCAGCTCATATGTGCAGCGCCGTCCTTGCAGGTTGAACAATCCCTTGTTGCAGAGGTGCAGCATCGGTGCATGGTTTGCAGGTCCGAAGCCCAACGGATAAACCGGATGAGCCTTTTCGGCTGAGGATTTCTATCATCCAAGGGTTCCGTAACAGACGGGCACTCTGCCCATCCGAATGTCCTATTCATCATTCTCCCCGTGGTGATAATCTCATGATAATATTTGCAGGAAATAACGGTCCGCGGGTATTTTTCAAGCATATCGTCCATTTCGGACCGAACGTCTCTCAGCTTATCTTTTGTCCAGAAAAAACCGTCGACACTTTCATCATTCGTCAGCAACTGCAAGTGGACCTTCAGACCTACATCGGCAATCTTGCTGATTACGCGTTCTATACGCCCGACCTGTTTTGGCGTAATAGTGTAAAGGTAATAGGTATTCGGATCTCCTGCGTAATTCTTGCCGGATACGGCGAACGTGTCTTTCCCCCTGAGCAATTTTTCATCTTCCTCATCACCCCACAGCGAAATACCCACCATCATATCGGGAAAACGTTCTCTGGGAATCTTAATCAGACCGTTGGTCGCGCAGTACGTCGGCAGCAGTTTGTAAAAGGCCTCGATCCGGTCAAGGTGCAGGGTCGGCTCACCACCGATTAATATTGCGAGATTGACGCCCCGCTCTTTTTCTTTCTGAACAAACCGGTGCCATTTTTCTATATCCGTTTCCTCGGAGGCCGCCTGATGTTCGTTAGAAGAAAAGAAGAAACAGCCTTTGCAGCGCAAATTACATTGGTTGGTTACATCGTAGATGGAACTGCGAATGTTCAGACTGGATATCTTTTTGTAGCGCTCATGCCATGCCTTGT
>DASPQI010000140.1:0-2505 GCA_035625045.1 Syntrophales bacterium
AGACGGAACAGATACCTCCCGTCATCCCTGTATGGCGCGAGCTGAATGAAAGTCATGAAATTGTTGGCCTTGGCACTATCTTCTGGCAAGGCGAAGAACCGAAGCTCCATTTCCACGGCGCGTATGCGAAGTTCGACGACGTAAAAGCCGGCTGCATGATAGAAGATGCCAAGACATTTCTCGTGCTCGAAGCGATCATCATGGAGATAAAAGGTGTTAATGCAGCAAGAGAACTCGACCCATTTTCTGGCATGGTATTACTCAACTTAAAGTAGAATTTCCAAAAAGAAGTTTGATATTATTAATAGTCTTGCTTCCCCCTGGAGGGGTGGCCGAGCGGTTTAAGGCGACAGTCTTGAAAATTGTTGTAGGATTACATCCTACCGTGAGTTCGAATCTCACCCCCTCCGTTTCCTATCTCATTGATTTCTAAGCATACTCACTTCCAACCACTTTTCACAACTCTTTGATAAATAAGCATACTGTATCAATATAAAACTGTCTCCAATCTGTCTCCGGCAAGGATCAGGAAACAAATTATTTGTCTCACTATATTGCTTCCGGGTTCATGCGCGCGCGCTGCGCGACGAAAGAAGAATGATATTGCCATGGCATATGCAGATGTTGTATTTTTTTATCAAAGTCACATGCTGCGGGGGGACAAAAATGAAAAGATTTCTCATTTGCCTGTTCGTTATCATCACTGTGAGCCTCTCTTTCCCATTATGGGGACAAGCCTTGGTGTCAGAATCAGGAATATGCAGTGATGTACCAAAGTATAATATGCAGCAGAATAATGCCTTGACCATAGGCAATATTACCGCCTCAAAAAAAGTAATCGCATTTATAGATCCCACTTGAGGCGTCAGCGCGAGACTTCATCAGGAGATGAAGAAGGTGGTAGAAAAAAGAAAGGACATTGTATTTTATATAAAGTTGTATCCATGCCTTAAGGACTCATCACAGAAGGCGAAGAGCATAGTCTGCAGCCATTCCATGAAGATGCTTGAAGACAGTTTTGCGAGAAAGCCCATCCCGAAAACAGAATGCAAATCAAGCGAAATAGACGACAACATAAAACTGGCGACTTCATTCAGAATTGATAGCGTTCCTGCGCTAATTTTTCCTGATTGCAGAGTCGAAAAGGGGTTGTTGTCTGCGGAAAACATAGTTGATACTATTGACGGGAGACGTTAGGTCCACAGTTTGAAAAAATCTTGCTGAGAATTCAGTAAATCTCCAGCGCGTTTCCGGCATAGATTGCTTTTTCCGACAATTTGCGACCGGATCCAATCATGCCGACTGGATGATTCATACTATCGAAAATACCGACATGGCGGGTCCATCCATGACGGTGAAAGTATGATTCAGCATGTCGGTGTCGTGGCTATGCGGGAGATTCTAATCCTAGTGTATAGGCCGCCCCGTAATCACTTTCAGGAGCCACACCAACGTTGAGGAACATGACGCATCATCTGACAAACATCAATTATGGTGTTGAGAAAATGGTTTTCTCGGCCTATATAACAACATTCAAACCGCAATAGTAACGAAAAAATATTCAAAGACATTTAACAGTCAAAGAGATGCACGGCTGGGGGAGTTGCCAAGGGCAAATAGCAATCAGCTTGAAGACCCCTTTTGTTAAGTCACACAATCAGTTATAATGCTTCATGACGGTATCAGTCGACTCATTGCATGAAGATAACAGGCTGCTTCAGGCCAAATATAACATCACTGCCTTCTTTTATGATATTCTCGATTATCCATGGGAGCGGCAATATAGGAACTGGAGGCCGGTTCTTCTCAAGGATGTTAAAGGGGAAGTTCTCGAGGCAGGGGTGGGTAGCGGCCGAAATCTAAAGTATTATTCTGCCAATGTTAATCTTATAGGCATAGATCTCTGCATGGAGATGCTTCGGAGAGCTATGAAAAGGGGTAAGGCTGCACTCTGCAAAGTAGATCTTCGGCAAGAAGATGCGACTCTTATGCGGTCTGTCCCGTCAATGCATTTCGACTGGCTTGTATCCACATTTTTATGTTGCGTGATGCCTGATCATTTACAGCCGCTTGCTATCAAGCAGTTCGAACGAGTACTGAAGCCCGGTGGGCGTTTCAGACTGCTTGAAATGGTTTATTCCAATGATCCAAAGCTGAGAAAACAGCAGCAACTATGGACAGGTTTTGTTGAGAAGGTGTATGGCGCTCGTTTTGACAGGAATACGCTTGGCCATTTGAAACAGTCTGAGAAGCTTAAGATTACCAAAACATACTTTATAAAGAAAGACGTTTATCTGGTAATTGAGGGACATCGTATAAAAGAATGAGGAGGCGATTATGATTGTCAGACTTTATTTCAATGAGCCGCAGGGCGGAAGATGAAAAAATATCAGTTCTGTGGTCACGGAGCTTCAGAAGAAATACGATTTCAAGATTGAACTAATCAAGAAGACTGACACGTCGTTGCTCAAGCGTTTATTTTTGCCGAAGTTCCCTGCCTTAGAG
>DASPQI010000141.1:0-3271 GCA_035625045.1 Syntrophales bacterium
AAATTCGGAAATTCATAAACCGTATGACTGAGCCCTGGTGAGTCTGGAAAATCAAAGATCCCCAACAGGCTAAAACTATCGATTCCATCTTTTATCCAGTCTGGATTTAAGAACTTCAGGATGGAAGAGCAGGCGACCTTATGGGACCACCCAACCACGTGGCCCCGACTGTCAAGACCCGCCTCAATTCTCTGGCACGTCGCACCGCGATAAAAATCATACTTTATATCCTCTTCCCTCGACCAGACCACCTTCACCGGTTTTCCAAGAGCCTTTGAAGCGGTAACTGCTTCTATAGTAATATCCGGACCGCCGCGTCTGCCGAGCCCGCACCCGAGAAAGGTGGTATGGATATCGATTTTATCCACAGGTAACCCAGAAACCTGTGAAGCGAAGATCTGGGTAAGTATCTGAGCCTGTGTCGGGGCCCATATATCGCAACGGTCCTTTTGCACATAAGCCGTGCAGTTCATCGGTTCCATCGTAGCATGGGCAACAAAAGGGACGAAATAGATTGCTTCAACCTTTTTTGATGCCTCACTGAGAGCCTTCTTGACGTCCCCTACGTTTTTGGCGATAGCTCCGGGCTTGTCGAGGCCATCCATAAAATGTTTCTCAATAGAATCATCGTTCATACCAGGATGGGTTCCCTGATCCCACTTCACCTTTAGGCCCTCTCGGCCTTTCCATGCTGCATCAAGGGACTCCGCACATACGAAAATTCCTTGGGGGGTTGGGAATGTTGTGCGCACGCCTTTAACCCCTTCCGCTGCCTTCTGGTCATAGGATATGGGTTTGGCGCCGTAAGCCGGTGGACGTGCTATGACGGCATAGAGCATATCCGGAACGTTAACATCAAGACCAAAAATAGCTTTACCCGCAACCTTGGCCGGTATATCCAGACGTGCCAAGGGTTTTCCCATGTACCTGAACTCTTCCTCTTTCTTAAGGGGAGGATCTTTGGGGATTTCCAGTCTCGCCGCCTTCAGGCAGAGCTGGCCGTAAGTGAGAGCGCGGCCGCTCTTCGGGTGCTTCACCGTGCTCATGGAGGCTTTGCATTCATCTTCTGGCACCCTCCATGTCTGAGCAGCGGCCTTTATCAACATGGCTCGACCAGAGGCGCCTGCTTTTCGCAAAGGTTCATAGAATCCCCTCACGCTTGCGCTCCCAACCGTGATTTGGTCATCGAAAACAGGATTCTTAAATGCCGGACTCGCCGGGCCCTGTTTTATCCGGACCTGTTTCCAGTCTGCCTCCAATTCATCCGCAATGATCATCGGGAGGCCAGTGCTTGATCCTTGACCCATCTCAGCAATCCCCAAGGTAATCGTGACCCTATTGTCCGGCGTTATTTCAAACCAGACATTGGGCTTGAAAGAACCTTCTTTCTGAGCGGAGGCGTTCATCAGATTGAAACTGAATGGCGTTACCGAGACTGCTATGGTCAGGCCAGTGGCCTTCAAGAATGTGCGACGTGAAATGGATGTTGTCATAATTACTTACCTCCCTTCCCAGCAATCTGAACAGCGGTTCTTATGCCCCGTTTGATACGCACATGTGTGCCGCACCGGCAGATCACATTGTCCATAGCCTTGATGATCTCCTCCGCATTGGGTTTAGGGCTTTCCGAAAGGAGGGCAGCGACTTGCATCATGATGCCTGGTTGGCAGTAACCGCATTGCGGAACCTGTTCTTGGATCCACGCCCTCTTAACAGGATGATTTCGCGGAAGTCCTTCGATCGTGGTGATCTTCTTCCCCTGCGCATCTTTAGCGGAAATGCCACATGACCGTTCTGCTTTACCATTAATATGAACCGTACATGCCCCGCATTCCCCGATTCCGCAACCGAACTTGGTGCCCGTAAGTTTCAGGTAATCTCTTATCACCCAGAGCAGGGGCACATCATCCGGGACATCCACCCTGTGCACTTTGCCGTTGACATTGAGAGAAATCATGACAACCTCCTTTCTCGGTTCAGCAAACACCCTACCTGTCCCTTTGAGTAACTTCTCTCAACCAGGTTGGGTCTGCTCCCTCGTCCGGACTTTCCGAAAGCAGGAAAGGAAACCTCTACGGAACCAACTCAAGACGATGTCAGTTATTATCGCGATATGCTCAATATTGTCAATAGAAATTTTATTGAAAAACTTTTGTTCTAAGAGTTAATCCGTCTTGCTGATTTCTGATTGATTGCATAAAAAGCAGTCGTCTGATCATACCTGATAAATGAAAAAGGGTGATTATCTTTCTTTCGAGAAGGGAGATTATTGAACGGCGATTCACTATTTATTCTTCCTTTGACTTATACCCCTTTACCGCTTCCATTAACCAGCCACGATAAGAGTAAGCCAGTAAAAAGATGATGCTCATGATTATCAAAAGGATGAGAAAAATCATGCCATGATGCAAAAACCATATCTACTGATTTCTTTCAGAACAGAAACTCACCCCATATCCACTGGATGGAGATAATTACCTTGGCCTGTAATCTATCCTAAGAAGCTTCTTAATCGCCTGCTCTACCCTTATCCCTATTGCAGGAAGCCATCATACCTTTTTGATCGGCAGGGATGTTGGCTAGACAGATATAATATGGAGCACACACAAAACCCAACCCCTTTATAAAGGGGTTCATAAACCTCCTCCAATTGGATTTTGTATAATAGCCCTTTTTAATATCAACATTTAAACCATTTCTTTTAAAAAGGTCACGTAAATAGCTAAAAGCCATTAGCCTATCAGGCCAGTACCCTGATATCGGATCTCTTGGATTCAAGAGAGAGGAGTGGTAGTATTTTTTGTTCTCTAATTTTAATTCCTTTCTTCTCGTACGATAGAGTTTTTCTGCTTTATAATGCGACTTCATTGTTCTAAGAAAAATGAGGGGGTTATATATATTTGCACTTGAGCTTAATACTATCTTAAAGTCGTCTCGATGCTTTATATCTGGTAAGCGTTTAACAAAATAATCCAGATCTACTATATGTTCTATGACATCATGAGAACATAGTGCATTTACATATAAGGCATGGTCATTTATATAATTTATTAATCGATCTATTTCTCCGCAAATATAATGGTCAGCCTGTAATCCATGTTTTAAGGCAATAATTTTGGCATCATGGCACATTTGAGCTGAAAGATCGCAATAGATTACAAGTTCAGCACCCATCAACTTTGCTTGCATTGAGAGGAGGCCGGTGCCTCCACCGTAGTCTATTATTCCTACTTTTTTGTTTTGATAGTCTCCAACAGCTAAATTGATGAGA
>DASPQI010000142.1:0-4433 GCA_035625045.1 Syntrophales bacterium
GGAAGAGGCTCCTATTGTGGACAGGTGCAGAACCTGTTACGTGGCACATAACACCGATTACAAGCTGCAGGAACAGCTGACGGCCTATGCAATCGGAAGTGAAGTAAAAACCACCCTGACCAAAGAGAAACTCCACCAGGACCCTAATATGAACTATGCGGCATCAGTGGCGGTGGTTTTGTCCAGGCTTCCCAAATCGGAAAAGTTGACTGCCATTGAGACAATGAAACTTGCCGCCGGAGAAGTTGCAGGGGAAAAGAGCATAAAAACACTGGCTGAGGTAATTGATACACTTAATCATGAGCCGGATATTACAAAAAGGTTCGGACAAAAAGGTTTGGGCCAGCGGAATCTGGGCAGGTCTATTCAACTCCTGATGGAGACATCTGAAACGAATGAAGGCCAGTGTATGTTTGCTTATGATATCTTCAGGTCTCTCGATCGTATAGTACTTGATTATGTTACAGATACAAATGACAGGGTAAAGTATCTTGAGGATTTGAAAATTGCCAAGGGGTTGTATCGTGAGAGGATTACAACGGAAATGTTCAATGCCTACATGGACGAACCGCATGCCATTCGCAAAGATGTGATGAATTATGTGAATATGATCATCGGCATTGATGCAGAAAACTTGGGCCCGGACAAGATGTGGAAATATAAAAATCCGCAGACCGGAGAGCTCAAGGCACTTAAGATCGATGAAAGATACATCCAGAGTGTGGAAGAGAGACTGGGTCTGAAGACTAAAGAGCAGCGTGAATCATTTAGATCATCAATCAGAAAGATATACGGCCAAAAGATGTCGGTTGATCGTGATTATGATTTCATGGACAACCTTGAACTGGTCAAGGCCGTAACGGATGTAAGACTAAAATCCGACATTGCGGGAGCGGGCAGTCTCATAGGAGCCTTAGCCAACCGTACCAACGAGGAAAACCAGAAGTTGTATGACCGCATGATCAATACCATGTTGAACAAACTGGGATACTGTACAACGTGCGCACAGAAGACCATAGAATATTTTTGCACGCAAAGCGATGAGAACTAAAAGCTGTTCATCTTTGAATAGCTGAGGTCTTTGAAAATTCTCTCGCAGAAGGATTTTCATAATGGACAGCAAAGACTCCATCCTCCATCCTGCACCATCTCAAACGGTCACCAACATTCACAGTGTCGGTTCAATAGGTGAACTGCTAGAACGGGATAAACTGAGGGAAAAGGACGGTTTCCCTAGAAAGATTCGCATCGGTAGGCTGGTGAGACCGGGCCGCAGCGGCAAGGAAAAGATAATTCTTGTACCAACCACTGTGGAAGAGAAGTTCATCCACGATAACCGTGGCGTCGAACCCCGGAAAGGAGAAACCTCAGGGGGCTCCGGCGATGGCAAGGAAGGAGAAGTTATCGGAGAGGAACCAGTTCATGGTGCAAGTGACTCCGGGTCTGGCGGTGCAGGCCAGGGAGAAGGTAGCTCGCATGAAATAGAATCCAGCGCTTACGATCTGGGAAGGATTCTGACTGAGAAATTTGAATTGCCAAATCTAAAAGACAAGGGGAAAAAGAGGTCGTTTTCAAGGTATACGTATGATCTGACGGACAAACATCGCGGGGCTGGACAGGTGCTCGATAAAAAGGCTACCTTAAAAAAGATCATTGAGACAAATATAAACCTTAACAACATCCCCGATGTGCAAGATATCGATCCCGCACAACTATTGGTTTCTCCGGAAGATAGAATCTATAGGATTTTTTCAAAGGAAAAAGAATATGAGTCACAAGCAATGGTATTTTTCATCAGGGATTATTCTGGTTCCATGGCAGGGAAACCAACGGAAGTTGTAGTAACCCAGCACGTGTTGATTTACAGTTGGCTCTTATACCAGTATGACAGACAGGTCGAAACCAGATTTATCCTTCACGATTCCGAAGCAAAAGAAGTTAACGACTTTTATACTTACTACAACTCCGCGGTTGCCGGCGGGACGCGTGTAGAATCGGCTTACCGCCTGGTAAACGAGATCGTGGCGGCAGGCAATCTGGCTCGCGATTATAACATCTATGTCTTCCACGGCACGGATGGAGATGATTGGGACGCGGACGGCAGCCAGACCGTACCGGAACTGAAAAAAATCCTGACTTATGCAAGCAGAATAGGCATAACCGTAGCGGAAAGGACAGGAGATGAAACAGGCAACACAAGTGTTGAACAATACGTAAGAAAATCAAATGTTCTGGAGGATTACCCGCGCCAGATACGATTGGATACGGTTGATGAAAGTGCCGGTGAAGATCGCCTCATCGAGGGCATTAGGAAACTACTTTCGTGAAGGGGGAATAAAAAATCCTAAACACTAAATCCAAAACTATAAAAAATTTCAAAAAACAAATGACCTAAACGTTTAGGATTTCTTTAATAGCGCAGTACACAAGGTAACTAAAGATGGAACTCATTAACCAACACACAAAACAGATAATGGAAGGTTGCAAAGAAAGGGCTCGTGATGCAGGATTACGATTCTATGATGAGACCCTTGAATATATAGTGACCAATAAAGACCTTATTGAATTGGGCCCGAAAAATATGATTCCGACTCTTTATGATTACTGGGTTCACGATGTTGAGGTGCTTAAGGAGAAGGGAAGATATGAACTCTACCCAAACAATCCATACGAAACCGTCATCAACACTCATCCCGCCATATCATTTTATAATGATAACAACCCGGACTGGCTGAATGTGATGATTTTCTACCACGTTTTGGCGCACATTGATTTCTTCCAAAACAACATGTTTTTTAAACATACATGGGATGAGGATTTCGCAGGCCAGGCCCTGTCTGATAAACGCACAATCGCTACGCTCCGCTCAGAAAAGGGGCGTTTTGTTGATTATGTTATTGAATTTACACGCGGGATCGATAATCTTGTCGGCTTCTACAATGAACTTTCAGAATTGAACCGGTCTGGAGAAATAGAGGCGTCCAAAAGACTGGATTACTACTTCGATGTCTTTCTGCAAAATGTCAGAAAAGTTAAATACCTCGATTATCTTAAAGAAATAGAACGTTACAATGAGGCGGTAAGTCAATGCGGCGATATGGCGGAAGCTGTATTTTTCTCTAAAATAATAAAAAAATACCCGGAGTTTGATGCGCTTTTCGAAAAATATAAGAAACGGGAGAAGGAGAGCATCAAGGATATAATTCAATACCTACTGGAAAACTCATCCTTCTTGCAAAAGGAAGAGAACCGATGGATGAAGTCGGTAATAGAGATCGTCAGGAAGACCTCCCTGTTTTTCCAGCCTCAGATAAGAACCAAGATACTCAATGAGGGCTGGGCAAGCTACTGGCATGAAAAGCTATTCTTGAAAGACGACAGGATCAAAGGCAATGAGGTGGCTTTTGCAAGGGTCAATGCTATGGTTACGGCATTACCGAGGATAGGACTCAATCCTTACTCGCTCGGCATGAGAATTTTTTCTTACATAGAAAACCTTGCCGATAAGGGGAAACTTTCTTATGAGTATGAGAAAATACGGAACTTCGAGCAGCGGCAAAAATTTGACAATCAGACAGGAACCGGTTTTAATTTCGTGTTTAACGTCAGGGAAAACTTTTGTGACTTCACATTTATCAATACCTTTGTTGACCAGGATTTTGTGGATCGGTACAAACTCTTCGTGGTGGGGAAAAGGCTGAACAACGCCAAAGGTGTGTGGGAGTATTATGTTAAAAGTAGGAAAGCCGGTGATTATAGGAACATGCTGCTGGAATCACTCTATCATCCACCTTATATAGAGATCGAAGAGGCAAAAACAAGGGATGGTGTTTTGTATCTCAATCACCAATTCGAAGGTAAACCTCTGGTAAATGAATACATCGCCAATACTATGTTAGGTATTGCCTACCTGTGGGATGATGTGGTGAAGCTGGAAACAACAGAACTGGTTGAGGAGATCGAAGAATTGACATCGGATGCAATGTATACGGCATATTCTACCAGCCCTCCTGAAGAAAAAGAACCTGAATACCGAAGGGTTCTTTACACTATGGAGGATAAAAAACTATCGCGGGTCGTCCTATGACAGAGAAAATTGCTATGGAAACAGTCGATAATTCATTAACGTATCTTTGCCAGAAGATAAAGGAAAGGGAACAGCGTACCCCCCTTTCTTTCAAAGAATTCCTGGGGCTTTCTGAAGAGAAGCCGGATCTTATTTTACGCAATATATTCCAGGTATTCTACGATATGATTTACAGTTACATAGGTGATGGAGTTGATGAATATCCCGATGATCCGGAGTCGATAAATTACGTCTATTACGACTGCAGCTCCCTCTTTGAGGATGGGACAGATCATCCATTCTTTGCGGACAGGCTCTTCGCAAACAGGCTCATCAATCATATCGCTTCTTTCAAGCGGGGCATCCA
>DASPQI010000143.1:0-2910 GCA_035625045.1 Syntrophales bacterium
AAAGTCTATAACGAAAAGGGAATGCCGGTAAAAAAGGGAGTGGGAGTGTTTGCAAAAATCTTCATGAATCATTTTCCTTTGCTTCCTGTGGAAGACGAGGGACGCCTTCATGATCCGAAGCTCAGGGAAAATTTTGTTGAACGCATCTTCACCTTAAAACGCTGGCGAGAAGTTTTGGCAAAAAAGGAGACTCGTGGGAATCTGGTCACCTTCCATACGCAGCATAAACTGCTGATCCTTTCTCATAGCCCAAGGCATTACCAACTGATGGGAAAGCTTGTAGCGGGATCAAAAGATCTTCAAATAAAAGATCTCTACCAGCAATATCAGAACATCCTCATGGAAGCCCTTCAACTGAAGACCACATCCAAGAAAAATGCATATGTCCTCATCCACATGATGGGTTATTTTAGAGAGCAGCTCTCCTCTGATGAAAAACAAGAGTTGTTAGAAGTCATTGATCACTATCGGCAGGAATATATCCCTTTAATCGTTCCTATAACACTCATCAATCATTACATGCGGAAATACAACCAGCGATATCTCAAACAACAGGTCTACTTAAATCCCCACCCCTTGGAACTTCAATTACGAAATCATGTCTGAAAGATCACATATTGCAGAAAGATGAGTTATATGCTCCCTTTGTTACTTCCTCGGCGGTTAGATAGAGGCTCGTTCAGAAAGGCGTAACAAGCTGAGGCCCACTTCAAATAGAAGAAGACGTTTTGTTCTTACCGTCCGTTTTTTGGTCAGGAACGCTTCATAGGACCTCAAAATAATAAACTCATAAATTATGAAGCTTCAGTATAATACTTAAAATTGAAGTATTATATAGAAAACATGTCCTCAAATTAATAGTTTTCAGCCAAGAATACCTTGACAGTTTTCTTTTACGTACATATAATCCTTTCATCAATAGAATAAACTTAAAAAATAATGTTGGGCAAGAGACATATAATGTCTTGCTGGGCAGCAATCTTGACATTGGGATAGAACCTCACAACTCGGCCTGATGGAATCTTGATTACTGCACACTTCCTCGGCCAGGGAGTCAAGCATCCAGAGCTTTCTTTTGCTGAGGGCAGAGGATTCTCAACGTGAGCGGTAAGAATCTTACTTACATATTTGGAGCTGGTTCCTCCAAGGATTTCGGATTTCCGTTAGGCAATGAGATATTCTTGCAAGCGGAAAGGATATTATCAGACACCAGGATTACCGCAGAGGATAGAGCAGAATTAAAACCCGCTGTAAAAGAAGTAGATCGAATTATGAGGCAAATCTATTCAAGGCTGCCAGCAGACAAGTCGAAGTACCCATTATTCGAAGAAGTAATGACTTTTGTTTGGCAATCAAGGCAATATGAAACTCAAGACTGGAGCAACAAGAAAAATTTGGGCGCGTGGGTGACTTTATTTGATAAGAGATCAAGCGAGGTATTGAAAGATTTTGTAAAGATGCTGGTAATGATGATGTCTTTAGTCAGAAAAAGATTGCGTTTTAAAAAGGAACTACTTTTATACGAAACCTTTATAAAATCGTTGAAACTTAGAGAAAACAATGTCTCGATCATCTCGCTGAATTATGACCTATTGATTGATACAATTTTATTGAAGTGTGCTAATCAAGGGGTAATAAGGGATTTTAATTACGGTGTTCCACTTTATTCAATGACCGATGGACGTTCATGCAGGAACGGCGGCGTCTCGCTCTTAAAACCGCACGGCTCATTGAACCTATCATCCTCCACGGGCAATGAGGGCGGTACTTATTATCACTATTCAGAAACAAATACTGCGGTCGATATAATTCAAGGTCGGGTCACCAGTTGTCCCGATCCTCACAATACTGGGCATTGTTATCGCCTTAAACCCTTGATTATTCCGCCCCTCTATGTGAAGGGATCTTATACCAAGGAATCACAGAAAACACAAGTGTATGAAAGACGACGGGGGGTACGATCCATAGAGAGGGGAGTATTAGAGGAATATCGTAATTGGTACGTTGATCGCTCTATTTCCGATTCGCTAGAAAAAGCAGACGAGCTTACTATTGTTGGCTATTCCATGCCCGCGTATGATTTTGATTTCAAAAGTTTGCTAATAAAGGGACTAATGAAAAATAGGCGAAGGCAGCGTGTTCCGGTGTACATCATTAGCAAGGGAAACAGGGGGCGGTTAGATGATCTAAAGGCTCGGTTTCAACACCTGGCCGGAGAAGTTAGGTTCATAGGAGAAAAGGGGTTCCTCAATTACCTGAAGGAAGAGGTGGGCACGTCCAAATAAATAACTGACTCAGGACAGGCAGAGAGCGGCACTGCGACGAGAAAGGGAAAAGGGTCACCCTCGACGAAGGACAAAAATGAATGAAAAGCGTTGCCGAACAACTTGATGGAGCCGACGCCTTACAGTCTCGGCTCATCATAGCGTTGAGGCTGTAGAAAAAGTCCCCAAGCAGATTCTTGGGCGAGATGCAGAAAAAAATGACCTCACAGAATGCGTCACAATCGACGATCTTCAGGTTGCGAAGGGTAAACTGGCCCCTAAAAACTGTCTATAATCTATCAGCGGGACTTTTTCGACAGTCTCGTTATCTCTTTCAATGGTACGGACAGTCGATGGCATGTAATGATAAAAGACGTAGTGGGATCGAAAAACTATAGTGTTTGGTTGGAGATGTTAAAACGACTCGTTCCAAATGGTCGTACCCATCGGCTTTCTGTAGTCGTTGCCAGCATGCTGCAAGTAGCACACGAGATAGCCCAAGATGAAGAAGAATCGAATGCAAAAGCAAGACAATTGTGTTCCATTTTCGAAAACGCTCACGAGAATGATGAAAAAAATGGGATCGGACCACTCTTAAAGATAACGGAGCAAATTTTTAAAGACGCCGGAGTTGGATTCAAACGTG
>DASPQI010000144.1:0-9754 GCA_035625045.1 Syntrophales bacterium
GAGATTTAATGCGGCCTTGAACTCTTCAATGAGCCTGCTTTTCCCTGTCCCGGCGTCACCGATTATGGAACATACGGCGCCCTTTCCATTTTTAAGATTGCTTGCAGCCTCCTGCAACTGCGCCATTTCCGCCTTGCGCCCGATGAGATCGGCCTTCATGCCAGACAAACGATGAATCTTTGCCGGCATTCTCCTGGATGACAACACCCTGTAGGTCTTTACAGGTTCAGTTTTGCCGTTTACGTTGATCGGCTCCAGATCTTCGAAAATAAAATGACCCTCCGCTCTGCGGCATGTATCATGATCAACAATGATTTCACCCGGTTTCGCCAAAACGGAGAGCCGGGAAGCTATATTGATCGTCTCCCCCAACACACCGTGAATACCCGTTTCTAAACTTACTTCACCGGTGACAACCAATCCGGTACAGATACCCGTATGCATGGTCAGGCCCCTACGAATCTTCTCTTCGTATCTGTTCCCCAACAGTTCAATGATTTTGTGGATATTCCTGGCGGCTCTGATAGCTCTTACAGGATCATCTTCGTGGGCTACCGGAACGCCGAATATGGCCATAACGGCATCACCGACAAATTTCTCAACAAAGCCGTCGTATTTGGAAACTATTTCGGATATCTCCCCAAAGATTTCCCCCATAATTTCCTTTAGATCCTCAGGATCAAGTATCTCGGCTATGGACGAATAGCCAGACAGGTCAGAATAAAGGACACTGACTCGTTTGCGTCCACTTTCGGTTACGGCAATTATTTTTTCTTCAGAATGTTCATCTAGTCTTTGTCCGCAGTTATCGCAGAATTTCGCGATAAGTGGTAATACTTTGCTGCACTGGGGACATCTCAGTTCGATAATGTCACCACACTTTAGGCAGAATCTTGCGCCCTTTCTGTTGTTAAAATGGCATTTCGGACACTTCATACTTTATGATCCTTATTAAGCCAATACGGTCAGCTTTTTGAAAGTTTGCAAGACATTCATTCAGGACAAAAAGACTGTGAACATTCTTCCTACTGCCTACATCACTTGTTGTGATAATATGCTGCAGAGTAACAGAATATCTACTTTTTAGCGGGAGGTACCTTGTCTGTATGGAAAGCCAAAGTGCTCGAATTATAGTTGAAGGCGTTCTTGTATGTCAAGATAATTAGGCTAAAAATTGCATGGTATTTCTACGTGGTTTTAGCTAAAGAATAAGCAACAGTACAAAAAGGGGACAATCGTCCCCTTTTCACTAATGCCACCTATAATACAGGGCTATAATGATGCTATTCTTTATCCCGCTTCATATCTGAAAGACGATGCAGTCAACTCAGCCATTCTTTTGTTCATGTCTTTTATCTCTTCCATCACTTCTTTATAGGTTTTCCCCTGAAGAGAGGAAAGAAACATTCCGGCCTCACTTTCATCCCGAAATATCACACCTCCCAGTATGTTAGGGACAAGATAATAAACTCCTCCTTTGCTATCCACCTCTTTGGACATTTCCCATTTGTATATTTCATCTTTCATCATCTTCCCCTCCTTTCATTTTATTATACATTAACTATGATTAAATCATTTTTTAATGTCAACAACGATTTTCTATATGCAACATAATATGTATTTACTATTGATATCACTATGTTAGATCGTTTTAAATTTTCACAAATCCTTTGACTCATCAAGAATTGTATGAGTTACCAATCTTAAAAAATCTCAGCATCATACTGCCACTTTAAAATGTCCATTATTCAAAATATTTATCATTAAGGACATTATCTTTTAAGTAACCCGTTAGTAACCT
This sequence comes from Syntrophales bacterium, assembly GCA_035625045.1. Taxonomy (GTDB): domain Bacteria; phylum Desulfobacterota; class Syntrophia; order Syntrophales; family UBA2185; genus DATKLL01. The sequence continues at coordinate 1,802 of DASPQI010000144.1, forward strand.
CGCCATGATTATTAAAGGACGTAAAAAGGGATTAAAACGAATACAACCTTTGCAGGTGACATTATGAATGTACATGAAATGAATGTCAGAGGGTTTCCGAGATTATTTTCAAGGCTGTTAAGGGAATCGATGGGATCCATAAAAAGAAATGGCCAGATTTTTTACAGTACAGCTCATTTTCACCATATGCTTCGGATGGAACGGAAAAGAGCGGAACGATCCCAAAAACATTTTTTTCTTACTCTCCTTGATCTGTCGCGATTGCATACCGGACAGGGCAATGGTTGTATGCGTGAGAAAATTCAATCAGCGCTTGTTTCCTGCTCGAGAGACACAGATGTTTTGGGATGGTACGAACACGATAGGATAATGGGTGTAATATACACAGAAGTGGCCTCTGCTGAAGAAAGTACGATGGAGAGCATTTTCGCAAAGCTCCACAAAGAAATTAGTAAAACTATTGCTACAGGTTGGATAAAAATTTCCTTTCAAACATTACCGGAGAGGAATGGAGATTCAGCCATCGACTATGAAATATTCAATATAACCCTTGATCCGGTTCACCCGCGACTGAACATTACTAGGCAAATAGTTTTTTCCGCGAAAACTCTTCTAGCCATGGCAGGTAGGTTATTTGCTTTTTTCCGTTTTTCCCTCGGATTTTCCTGGACATCACGGCAACAAAAAAACTGATTCCGGAGGGGCTTTTTTATTTAAGGAGGAAATAATAGGTATGAATAGCAAGATACTCGGCTTTTTGAAATTCTGGTCACCACATGCGAATGGCAATCATAATAGATATGGGAACTACGTTAAAAAATATATTAGAAAGAAGAGAAATAGTGCAGGTTTACCGGGCTTCTATAGATTATGTAATGACCCCCGAATTACGCCAATTGGTTTTTTCTTGAGAAAAACAGCCTAGACATCCACTATTATGTGTGTTTGATTTGATAAGAATTCCCTCCCATATCCTTTTTCAATTAGCACATGTTTTTAAAGTCAGCCTAATATTCCGGTAAAGACAGGAATAACGGGCAACAAGAATTAATCGGTGAAATCTACATGTGCATTGCTTGACATTAATCATAACTGTCTGATAAGTTCTATTTTACAAGCCATCAAGTGAATGTTGTATGGTAAAGAAGACAAGCAAACAGAGAAGACAGGGAGTTAAAGAGAAAGGTTCTCCAAAATATCAGAGCGCCGATAAAAGCAAGGGGCGCCGTTTCCTTTTTGTCTGGCTACCAATCATGGTCGTGGTAATAGTGTTATTTTATGCCCTTGTGTTTGACCCCCCACGGCCTTTCGGGCAACCGATCCCCGGCACTTCGAGAGCAAGTAAACAAACATTTCCGGGTGAGACAGCCGTAAAGACTTACATAGTTGATCTGGATGATGGTCGGATGGTGGAACTTGATGGCTTACAAATGGGATTACTTGAAGCAGGGCGTCGCGTACTCGTTCAGGAGAGAATATCCCTCATCTTCAAGCGCAAGTCTTTTTCATTCGTTCGATACCTCGAAGAAAAACAATAAACCTTTGAATGTGCAAATAAGTGCACACGTAGACGGGGAAAAACAACCGTTTATTCTTCGTAGACGAACTTTGATACTTGTTTTATAGGGTGTGCTTGCCGTACTTTCCGCTAAGTTCGACGTGTATCCGCAGGGGACAGCGGCTCATCCAAATCAAACTGAAGGGGATTAAACATGCAGCAGGAAGAGGGCTTTTTCAAAGGTGTCTGCGACTTCGACATATACTGGAGATGCTGGCTTCCCGAAAGTCAACCCAAAGCTATTATCCTGATCGTCCACGGTCTTGGCGAGCACGTTTCTCGCTACGACAATTTAGTAAACCACCTCGTACCGAGAGGTTATGCTCTTTACGGTCTCGATCATGAAGGGCACGGCAAATCACAAGGCCGACGTGTTTTTGTAAAGAGTTTTCAGGTTTATCTTGACAATTTAAAGACCTTCCAGGAGATGGTTAATAAGGGAATTCCCAGCCTGAAAGTTTTTATACTGGGACACAGCATGGGGGGACTGATCGCCACTGCCTACACGATACAGCATCAGCAGAAGTTGGCCGGGCTCATTTTGTCAGCTGCGCTTCTCAAGGCAGGGGAAAGCGTTTCCAGCGGCACTATTATGGCCGCTAGGATTCTGTCCGCTCTAGCGCCGAGGATGGGGGTCCAGGCACTGGATTCAACCTACCTCAGCCGTGATAAGACCGTTGTGGAAGCATATGACAATGACCCGCTTATCTACCGTGGGAAGATAACAGCACGCCTGGGCTCCGAACTGTTCGCAACTATGGCCGGGGTGGAAAAGCAGATGTCCGATATACGACTGCCGCTGCTCATAATGCAGGGATCTGGCGACAAGTTGGTCAGCCAAGAGGGCAGTAAGATCCTCTATGAAAAAGCAGGCTCGACTGATAAGACCCTTAAAATATACGACGGCCTGTTTCACGAGATTTTCAATGAGCCTGAACGGGACAAGGTATTTAAGGACCTCGACGAATGGTTGGACAATCACGTCCAAATCTTTCATTCTAAGTCTTCACATGCAGGATAGGAAGGCCCAGATGCTTGCGCTTCGTTTCTCCGTACATGCGGGTTTGGTCCCTCACCGTGGGCGCTCCGCGCCTGCCCTTTCCGAATACCTCGATGGGGTGCGATCCGCCCAGGTGAAGGGTGTGCTTGCCGTACTTGCCGCCCAGGGTATCGGCCGCTTCATAGAGATGCCTGATCTTTTCCGCTTTCACCGGATCTTCGAAAAGGGAGTACTGGACGGGGGTGTCGGGTACGAGGTCGAGGAGGATAACGCCCGTGGCCCGGTAGATTTCCTTCCCGTCATAGAGCTGATCGAAAAGCTCTTGCAGAAGCTGGGAAAGCTCCAGAGGGTACACGGAGGGACGGGAAAGCTTCGCTTCCGTCCCCACCGTATCGAAGTTGTTTTTCTTCAGGAGGGGGACGATCTTCCGTGCGGCCAGAGAATAGCGCCTCGCCTTGATGCAGGCCGACTCCAGGTTTCTCAAAAGGTGGGCGAAGAGGTATTCCCGGTCAGCGGTCGGAGGGGCGAAGGTCTTCATCTTACTGATGGAGGCATAGGTGCTCTTCTCTTCCGGTAATACGGGATATACGGCCTCTCCCCGCAACTCTCTCCAGATCTCCACCCCGGGTTTCGTAAAACGATCTTTTACGGTATTCTCCGGGAGCCTGGCAAATTCGAGGGCGGTTATAACCCCCATCTTCTCCAGATAGCTGGTTGTGGCATGGCCGATGCCCCATATCTTCCTCACAGGAAGGTCCTGAAGATACCGGGCAATCAATCTTCCGGGAATGGCGGTGAAGCCGTCCGGCTTTTTGTGCTTGGAGGCCACCTTGGCGAGGACCTTGGTGAGGCTCAATCCCGCAGATATGGTTATACCCAGCTCTTTTTGGATCTCGCTTTTTATCCGGAGGGTGATAGCCTCATATGAGGCATGAAGAGACCTGCGCATGCCCGTGAGGTCTGCAAAGGCCTCGTCAATGGAGTACTCCTCTACCTGGGGAGTAAACCGCCTGATGATATTAAACATCCGCCGGGAAAACAGGCTGTAGGTCTCGTAGTCGGAGGGCAGGATAATGAGTTCCGGACAGAGGGCCTTTGCCTCATGGAGGGGGACGCCGCGCTTGATCCCCAGTTTTTTTGCCGGATAGCTGGCGCAGGCGACGATGCCGCGTTCGCCCCCCGTGATAAGAGGCTTCCCTTTAAGTTCGGGGTGAATGGCCTCCTCGCAGGATGTGAAGAAGGCGTCGCCGTCTATATGTATAATGGCCTGGGGCCACGAGTAAAGACTGAAGAGAATGTCGCTCACAGTACGACCTCCTTTTTTCCACATACTCAGATTAATAGAACAATCGTTCTATTGTCAAGCGGATTTTTCAAAGGAGAAAAACCGTGATGATTCAAGTGCATAGGCGGGAGTTAAAAAATCATCTCACCCGGCTTGCCTTCAATTTCGATGATAGATACATCCCTGGAATTAAGCTTGAAATTTTGTAAACCGGAAAGGACGTCATTAAGGTAGGACTCGTCGGCAAGGATGGTCGTTGAAGAGGAAGCCCATTTTTCAATATCCCTGGAAAGAAAATCGAAACGTCCCCGGATCATGGATTCCGTCATTTCCGATACCTTAAAATTGCACCGGTCGGCAGCAGGCAGATGGAAAACAAAATCATTACAGCCGATCCCTTCCATGGTCTCCGAGAGACGGTATCCCGCGATGTAAAGCTTATCGAGGGAAAGTTCAGCTAAAGGCCCCATGCCCCAGAGCAGGATCTTGGAAGCGCCGATACGCGGGGGAGATATAATGATAACTTTTTCCATAAACGCTGCAGAGATATGGCCGCAGGCAAGCTCTTTGGAAATCATGCCGTTGAGCCGCCAGTCAACAAAACCGCAATGGCCTCTTGGCGGCCTTTCATCGGAAAAGAAGCCCAGGGCAAGACCTTCGCGGTTCAGGGTATCCAGTGACTCTGTTGTTATCTTGATTCTCATCTCTTGACCGGCAGCGAGTATAGGAAAAATTTCCCCTATGTGTCAAGATAAACAATGCCACGAATTCTTTACAACCGTTGACAGGGTTATGAAAAGAAGGTAAAGATAAATTCTTGCATATCTACTAAGGAGCTGTTGCGTTAAGGCGCTCAGATTTGGGTCAGATTTGGTTGATCTGATTGAGCAAAACCGTAGGAATAGCAGCACTATTTTGAGGATTTTGCGATTGAGGATCTGGCAAAGATGACCTGAAGATGAGATGCATGAATGTAATAGTTATTACGTGACAGCTCCTAACAAGAGGTGTCTTTCTGGCTGATAAATTTATCAAGGTAGTAGCAACCGGTTTTGGCAGCGGACTCGTCCCCTTTGCTCCGGGGACCGCGGGAACCCTCGTTGGAATTCTGATATACCTGGCACTTTCACGGCTGTCCTGGACAGTTTATTTAGTAATTATAGTGATCATCACCTTCCTGGCGTGTTATGTATCACGGGAGGCAGAAAGGATATTCGAAGAAAAGGACCCGCCTCGCGTTGTTATCGATGAGATCATCGGTTTTCAATGGAGCATGTTTCTGATCACTCCCACGGTTTTGCACGTGTTTGCGGGATTTATCCTTTTCCGATTCTTCGATATACTGAAGATCTTTCCGGCAGGATATTTCCAGAGGAGCCTTCCCGGTGGATGGGGAATTGTGATGGATGATGTCGTGGCGGGAATGTACGGCAATATTGCACTTCTGCTCCTCATTAAATTCTGGATTATATAAATTCGCTAAACCTCTGTCTCCGCCGGGAGGAAAGGGGCATTTGGAAAATTTCTAGAGTTGTATGGGTATCCTCAGATGAAAGTAGGCATATTGACTATTGGAAACGAATTGATCAGCGGGAAGACTCAGGACGCCAATGCTTCTTTCATTGCCCGACAGGTGAATATCCAGGGTTGGCAGGTTTCAGTTACGATGTCTGTCCCTGATAACGAGAGCGCCATCAAGGGAGGTATCGATCATCTCCTGTCGCTCTCTGACGCCTTGGTTGTTACCGGCGGTCTCGGTCCGACAACAGATGACATCACCACTGCGGCCGTTGCTAGGGCATTCGGTCTCGACCTGTATTCCGATGATGCAGTGCTTAAGCATCTCAAGGAAAGATTTGAGAGGTATAATATCAGGTGGACGGATAACAATGCGAAACAGGCCGAATTCCCGGAAGGGGCTGTGACTATCCCGAATCCGGCAGGGACGGCATGGGGATATCATCTGAAAAGAAACGGTAAGATCGTCGCCGTCATCCCCGGCGTTCCGTCCGAGGCGAAAAGGATGATGTTGGAGGGTGTTATACCAGTTTTCAGGAGCGAATCCGGCGTAACGGCGCAGCATGTTGAAAGCAGGACTATTAAGCTTTCCGGTATCACAGAGGCCCGTGTGGATCAGGCCCTTGCCGATGTCGATTTCAACAGCCTCGGTGTTGATGTAGGATTTTATCCCAGCTTCCCGGAGATCCAGGTAGTCCTGACGGCGCGTTGTGACACTGAACAAGAGGCAAAGGAGAGGATAAAAGCGGCACAGGAGCACGTTACAAGGAGGCTTCAGCAGTACATCTTCGCTTATGACCAGGATACACTCGAAGGTATCGTTGCTAGGCTGCTTACCAATAAGAAATTGACACTTGCCGTCGCTGAATCATGCACGGGGGGTCTGATTACCGACCGTCTGACGGACATCCCCGGCTCTTCAGCCTTTCTTAATAGGGGCATAATTGCATACAGCAATGAATCCAAGACAGACCTCCTGGGGATCCCGGAAGATGTGTTAAATAATTTTGGTGCTGTGAGTAAACAGGCTGCTATCCTCATGGCAGAGGGGGTAAGGAAGCTTAGCAGGACCGATCTGGGTCTTGCCACAACGGGGATTGCAGGTCCGACGGGAGGAACGGAAGAGAAGCCAGTGGGAACAGTCTTTATAGCACTTGCAGATGGCGGAAAAACCTTCTGCAGAAAGTATGTCTTCCGGTGGGAACGCAGGCGGAATAAGACACTAACATCCCAGATGGCCCTCATTATGCTAAAAAGATACCTGATGGGTGAGTTTGAACGTGAGTGACGAAAAATCCATACGCGCATTCCTGGCCGTCGATCCTCCCCCCGAAGTTCTTAATGAGGTCGGCAGGATTCAGGAGCGTTTTAAAAAGATCATTCAGGGAGACATCCGCTGGGTGAGACCTGAGGGTATCCACCTGACACTGAAATTTTTCGGCTATGTTTCGGAGGCAGATATTACAAATATTACCGAGGTAGTCAAAAATAATATTGTAAACATTAAGCCGTTTATACTAAATGTCAGAAAAGCAGGTATATTCCCGAGTGTAAACCGTGCCCGTGTTCTGTGGCTGGGAATGGACGGCGATGTAGAGGCATTGATCAAGCTACAGAAGGAAATAGATACGGAACTCCAGAAGTACGGTTTTGAAATGGAAAACAGGCCGTTCAGTCCGCACGTCACCCTTGCAAGGATCAAGGAACCGAAGGGACTAATCGGCCTTGCAAAAATTATGGAAAAAAGTGAATATTATGCGGCAGGAAGCTTTTCTGTCAGCGGACTTAACCTCTTCAAGAGTACACTCACTCCGAAAGGAGCTATTTATACGAAACTGGCGTACTTCCCATTTTCTGTTTAGCCCTGTCCCCCTCTGTGAGGGGGATAAAGGGGGAGGTTTCCACCAGCGGGGGACAGCGAGGATTTAGAGTTTAGCATTCAGGATTCAGAAATTATAATTTATCTTTATATTGGAGGTGATTATGGCACCAGAGATGGACAGGGAAAAGGCCGTGGATCTGGCTATAACCCAGATAGAGAGACAGTTCGGGAAAGGTTCCATTATGAGATTGGGAGGCGGCGAACAGGTAGCCGATATAGCGGTTATTCCTACCGGATCACTAAGCCTTGATCTCGCCCTCGGGGTAGGAGGAGTCCCACGGGGCAGGGTCGTAGAGATATTCGGTCCGGAAGCTGGCGGCAAAACCACTCTGGCCCTACATATCATAGCAGAAGCGCAGAAGAGAAACGGTCTTGCCGCATTCATTGATGCCGAGCATGCCCTCGATGTGGCCTACGCAAGGAGAATCGGTGTGAATACGGATGATCTCCTCATTTCTCAGCCTGATACAGGAGAGCAGGCCCTGGAGATTGCTGAGACGCTCGTCAGGAGCGGAGCGCTGGATATCCTCGTCATCGATTCTGTTGCCGCGCTGGTCCCCAAGGCGGAACTCGAGGGAGAGATGGGAGATGCCCAGATGGGACTTCAGGCCCGGTTGATGTCCCAGGCGCTGCGCAAGCTAACGGGAAGCATCAGCAAATCAAAGACCACGGTGATTTTTATCAACCAGATCAGGATGAAAATAGGCGTT
>DASPQI010000145.1:0-8895 GCA_035625045.1 Syntrophales bacterium
ACCTGATACAATCTACTTCACTATTGCTAAATCCGAAGTAATAAAATTTATTATTACCAACCGGTCAAAAAGATGTCGAATAGTAAAATACGTGACTGAATGAGCTAATTTTAACCACCTATTAATACGCGAATCTATCAACTTTTTATTGAAAGAAATAAATCGTACTTCCCACAAATATCGTGTGTTTCGCACGGCATTCATTGCGGCTGATCTTGATAAAATTCGGGGCAGCAGGACCTGAATAGGTCTGCAAAGCGTTGCCCACTGTAATCGCACTGCTTCGTTGAATGCGAGGTGAAACGTGCTACTTCATGCAGCCGTTCAAGGTATAATCAACAGAATATCCTCTTGACTTCATCACTAGTTAAAGGTACTCGAAACAAGTGCTATTAAGACATCAATAGATTAATAAAAGACCTGAACGCTTTCGTGAAGGTGATGTCATGAAAAAGATTTTTGAAACCCTGTTTTTTTAAAGAAACGGGGTTTCTTGCTCAAAGGGATTCTCACGGAGGTTAATATGGCGCCAAGATACAAACGTGAAAAAATCGCAATGACAAATGATGCTTTGCGGCAAATGCAGCAGCTTCGCATGCAGCGTTTAGGCATGGCTGTTGCTACATACTCCCTTACAATATTGGCAACAGCTATCGTGAGCCGTCTTGGCCTTGGTGAAATGAGCACGGAGTATTGGGAACTGTTCATCGGTCTTGTGCTGTTTGGAAATGCGGTTTTCTTTTTTTTGTTTTATACAAACAATAATTTGCGCTTTTCAGATCCATCTCTTACTCGCGAGCAAATCATCTATTCCGCCTTCGTATGGAGTATTGTTCCATTGCATGCATTACCTGAGGCTCGCCCGATAGTGCTAATGTTCTACTTGGCCGGTTTTAGCTTTGGAATGTTGCGCCTGACGCGGAGACAGTATCTTGACATGGTAGCTGTTGTTCTGATCTTTTACGCCTTGGTCTTATTCTATGAGTATTCCCGGGATAGGCAGGGATTTCGAATTCAATACGAAATCTTTCTGATTGTCCTGTTCGGTATCTTACTCATTTGGTTTGCCTTTTTTGGCGGATTTGTATCAGATATCCGGCGACGATTACGTATCCAAAATGAAGAGGTCCAGAAGGCCCATGAAGAGATCAAGATCGAAATCGAGGAACGCAAACGCGCTCAGATTGATAAAGACAACTTGATAAAAGAGCTGAGTAGTGCATTGGCCAAAGTGAAAACATTAAGCGGCCTACTTCCTATTTGTTCAGCATGCAAAAAAATTCGTGACGATAAAGGCTATTGGAAGCAAATTGAATCCTATATTGAGGATCATTCAGAGGCAGAATTCAGTCATAGCATTTGTCCGGAGTGCGCAAAAAGATTGTATCCCGGATCTTATAAATAGAGAGCACTGATTGATAAACTATCAGCTGTATCCGTAATTTTAACTGATTTGACACCCTCGCACTAATCAACCTTTCAACACTGATACTACCTCGTCGGTGCCGCTTGCTTTGCTGAAGATGTATCTGATGAGAGAACTCGTCCTGGAAGGATCTCCACTATCCATACGGCATTCAGGATGGAAATATTGTTCAGGAGCGGTCAGTCTCCGTAGACGATAAGGGTCTTGTGCCTGTAGATGCCGAAAAGAATGCTGAAGGTTCTCTGGTCGATGTAGTAGATCTCTTTGATCCCCGCTTTGTTCGCCTCGCTCTTGATAAGGTCCATCGTCCACTCAGCGTTGAGATTGAGGCCGGTTACAGGATCCTTTATCTGATGGTCGTTGAGGATCAACTGTTTGGTCCCAGCTGGTGTTTCATTAAATACTTTAGTGTATGGCACGGTGATATCTGTGTAAAGTTTACCGTACGGCGCGGAGTACGACGGGGCCTCCGAGGCAATGCGGCCGAGCGCACACCCCGTCAGGACAATGAAGCAAAAGATGCACATCGCCAGCTTAGTCACCGTAGACAACCGTCGTTACCTCACAGTAAAGGCCGAAGAGAAGAGTAAAGATCTTTGTGTCGGCATAGCGTATAACCTTGATGTCGCCGTTTGCGGCAGCGGCCTTTGTCCCGGCATCTCCCCAGCCTACAAGCCACAAGACCGAGTGCCATTTGGCCTGGCCGATTTTCGTACCGAGCTCGGTTTTGTTGAACTCAGTGCCCAGGGGCATTTGGACATTGTAGTATACACAGCCGGAAACTAGGAAAGACATAAGGATGAGGACGATGATGCTTTTCTTCATGGTGGCTCGCATATTGGTTGCTCCTCCCAGAGATTATTGTCATACGTCGGAATTTTGCAATTGTTTGCCTTGACGTCACGACTATAGAAAAAAGGAGACGGGATGTCAATATCGGAAATTATGCGGCAAGACCGCCTCCCAAACCATTCCAACTCGAAAATTTGACTTGGAAAACATAATCAAGTAAGTTCTTGTCTGCCAAAGCAGCTATAAAGAGGTTGCAAAGGAACAGTTTCCCGGCAAAAAATGTAACCCATATCCTTGAAATTATTTCTACCATGTTTTGATCTATAATTCTTCGATTTTATAATCCTATGAACGCATCAACACTAAGCAATCTTTCATTTATCGCACTTGAAATGTAGTAGAGTTAGAAAAATAATATTATAGGAAATTCTGCTCGACTTAATGAGACGAAAACACGAGCTATATTCTTTTGCAAGTTGCAACCCGTATACAATAGATCAGTACGATTGTCATAGGCGTTGATTAGTATTTATCTTAGGAATAAAAGAAAGCATCCTCTGAGATGTGATATAGAGAAGTTGACACAAACAAAACTATATACACACGAAGGAGGACGCCATGAAGAAGGTAGCAAATTTCGGAAGAAAAGTAAAAGGGCAATTGAAAGAGACCGTTTTGGATAAGGCTTCCTGGGTTATTGGTATTGACATTGGGAAAGAGAAGTTTTCCTGTGTCCTGATGGACATAAACAAAACGCTGGTATGTCGTTTTGAAGTAGAAGGCTCTATTGCAGGATACAAGGAACTGCTGGATCGTGTGAAGAGAGAGACCAGGGGTGACGGTAAGGCAGTTTTTGCTCTGGAACCGACGGGACACTACTGGATGGTTCTGGGCCAGTTTTTTGAAGATCATAATCAGTCGTATGTATTGATCCATCCTCTGGTTGTCGCCCGAAGCCGTGAAGTGAACCGTCTGAACAAAGGCAAGACGGATCCCATGGATGCACGTCTGATAGGAGAGTTGGCCTGTGACCGTTTGATCACCCGGACACAGATACCGGGAGACTATTGGGCGACGATCCGGCTCTATGCCCGGGAGTACATGGACCGGGAGAAAGGCATTGTCAGGGAGAAGAACCGGATCAGCAATTACCTGGAGACGACGCTGCGGGAGTTTGTGGATATTTTCCCAAATCCGGTGTGTATGACCGGCAGGGCTTGCATTCGTGCGCTCACTCACTTCAGGGAAGCGTTGAAAGGAGATTGGGAACATTTTGAAAAGCATGTCCGCAGTCAGTTCCCGGGTAAGCGGCTTGTGACTTCCCGTATCCGGCGTCTCCACGAAATGCTCATGCGGGGCGATGCCCTTGGCCTCAGGGCAGGCCGCCAGGCCATGGTTTATCGCATTATAAACAGTCTGGACCGACTGGAGATATATGAGGGGCAGCAGGAAGCCGTCAGACAGGCCCTGGTGGATTTTTATGAGAAAAGCGAATACAAACAGTACCTGGATTCCATTTGGGGAACGAACGCCACGGCAAATGCCCTGGTCCTGGGATTCATGGGGGATCCTGCATTGTATGACAGCCCTGCGTCTCTGGTCAAACTGGCCGGAAGTGATCCCGTCCCTGATGAATCAGGAAAATTTAAGGGGAAAACATCCATATCCCATCGGGGGAGAAGTTTTCTTAGAAAAGCTGGAGACCGGGTTTCTTTTATTCTTGAAAAAAAGAACTGCGTGTTCCGGTCATTCATGAATCATCTGATGCATCGGCAAAAGAACAGGCTCACGAAACGCCAGGCAAGGATTGCCTGTATAAATAAATATTTCCGGATTGTCTGGGTACTATGTAATCATCGTGTGCCCTTTAATCCGGCATTGGCACAAATGCTATAATGTCTTGGAGGAAATGTTAACAGCATGTAGGCATGAAAGAGAATGGTGAGCCCGTAGTATTTGTGAGCATGATGCTCGCCCTACAATATGGGCAACCTCCTTTTCCTGTTCTCGGATGAAGAATATTGGAGAAAACCCGCAAGATAAATCGAGGGGAAAAGCGCATAAGCCATTTTACTTAAACATGCCATTTGTTGCTTGACTAATTCCTATAGAATTATTGTCATCGAGACGATCGGTCGATGTGCATTTGTAGCGTATTCTTTGATGAAATCCTCGCCTGTCTGGTCATGCACATAGCAAACATTTTTCTGCAACATCACGTTACTGACTTTTTTGCTCCAATCCGAGTATAGAATAGTAAATGGAGGCGGTGTCTGGATTTGAACCAGAGAATAACGGTGTTGCAAACCGTTGCCTTAAACACTCGGCCACACCGCCCCTGGAATACTGTTCGTTTCAGAACTGGAAATGGCTTCAATCTGACATCAAAGCTCATTCTCATCTCTATTATACTGATCAAACCTCCGTTGAATAGCAACCACTTCTGTCAAACTGTGGTTAATCACGTAAATTCGTTCATCATCTCTCTGTACAGGATATGCAAGGATCGATAGAGAGAACGTTAACTGGTACGTCCGCCAATTGACAACCGGGGAGCAGGACTAATATAGAAGGAAGGTTGGCGAATGTCGGCGTCCGTATCTTCAAGCGCTCCAGGGTGCGTGTGCCGTTACTTTTGGCGTAGTAAAAGAGCTCTCCTCTCGGCGCTTCGGTGCGCATTATAGCCTCGTTCGCCGGAGGATTTCCTCTTACCTTTATGGCTATATCTCCTTCGGGCAACTTACTCAACGCCTCGATCTGCAAATCAATGGCCTGGAAAAGTTCCCTTGCCCTCACCAGCGCACGGGCATAACAGTCACCGGTAGTTTCCACTATCGGCTCATAGCTGAGATCACCATATGCGTCATATCCTATCAAGCGGGCATCCTCAGATACGCCGCTTGCTCTTAATGTGGGACCGACGCAGCCTAGAGACATAGCCTGCTCCTTTGTAAGGATTCCTACTCCAATGGTTCTGGCTTTCACGGTGTAATCACCGATGAGTACCTTTACAAGGTCATCACTCTCCTTACGGATAGCGGTAAGTATCCCGATAATATGTTTTTTCTGTTCTTCGCCGATATCCCGCCGAACGCCACCGACTATATTCACCGACTGGATTACCCTGTGCCCTGTAGTCATCTCCAGGAGATCCAGTACCCGTTCACGAATACGCCAGAACTGCAGGAACATGCTCTCGAAACCGAAGGCATCAGCGAGCAATCCCAGCCATAGAAGGTGGCTGTGGGTCCGGCTCATCTCAGCCCATATTGTACGCAGGTATTTTATCCGGGGAGTAAGCTCTAGAGGCCATAATTTTTCCATTACCTCTACCACAGTAGCGCTGTGCTGGTAACTGCAGATCCCGCAAACACGCTCGCAAACGTAAATGTTCTTGGCGTATTCATGCAGTTCGCACGCTTTTTCTATGCCCCGATGGCCGTAGCCGACAACCGGCATAACATCTACAACCTTCTCGTCTTCATATGTAATCCTCAACTGGATAGGTTCCGGCAGAACCGGGTGCTGTGGTCCAAAGGGAACATTAGTGTGTATACCCATTTATCATCTCCTTTCCATGAATTATATTTGTTCGGAAACAAGTGGCACTCCACTTGATCTCATACGCGACCTCATCCGGTTTTAGCTATAAGGTCGTGGCATCATCCATGAATATCACTTATCGGTTATCTGACACTTTCCAATAAACCCTCTATTCTAGTTTTAATCTGGCCAACATCGCCTTGGGAATAATCAGTTACTATTTTAAGAAAGGGCAGCTTGTGCATTTCTTCAACATGGCTGCCCACCTTAAAAGATTCAACATTGTATCCATGACAGGCCTGCAGAACAACGTCTATTACCGCATCTGGCTTGAATTTTTTGATCATTTTATCAAGCTCCTCGATGCGCCTGTTATTCGGCGTCATGCATGCGCAGGGGATTTTTAGGTACCTTGCCGCCAGGGCATTGAGAGGGTCGCCTGTGCCTTCGGCTACCATCTCCGCAAACGGCTTGAATCCCGTGCATGAATCAATGCAGACGATGACCCCACCGGATTCTTCCACGATTTTGAAGACCTTGGACGAATCCCCGGCCACAGGACATCCTGTTATCAGCAACCGCGGCGCCCCTTTCTGCCCGTGGGCGTATCCGTTCTTCATGCGCGATGCGAGAACTTCAAGCCCCTTTTTCAGGTTTTCATTTATCTCTCTTCCCCGGCCGGGAGTTGCATAAAATATTATGTCATGCATCTCGGCCCATCCCATCGCCGGGTCATCAAGCCCCGCAAATTCAAGCATCTGCTTCACCAACCGGTTTTTTTCATTATTCTCCCTGATCGCGTTTTCGATTGTTTCATCGTCCGCACTAACACCAAAGGTTTTTTCCAAAAAGGCCTTGAGCTTTCCTATCATGGCGGTCCAGTTGGCAAGGGCTTCAGCCTCATCCGGAAGCTGCGGCAGGTCCATCACATGCAACGGCTTTATTTCGGAAATAAGTTCAAACATCTTCTTTTTCCCGTCGCAGGTAGTCTCGGCAATGACTGCCTCAGAGATCGAAAAGAAGGGGCAGGTGTCCTTTTTGATAAACCCATAGCTGGATTTTATCAGAGGGCAGAGGTTCGCCGGAAGCACCGATTCGGCCTCCTCGATAGTTGCGTTTGCAAACGCGCATAGCACTGCGGGAACGATATCAAGGGCGTGAAGCAGCTCAACAGGCGCGTAACCGCAGTATATGCCCGCAACATGCTTCCCTTTCTCCCGTTGCGACTGTATGTATCCAAGTGCTCTTTTTGTTGGTGGTTCTCCCACATATTGATCGTTAAAAATCGGCTGTTTATCCTGTAACATTTTTTTCCTCCATTATATTTTTATTTTTCTGCATGCTGATGACAGCGCATCCCAGTGCGCCGACTAACTGCGGATCTTCTGGTACTGTTACGGCAATGCCCAGATCGTTTTCGATGAGCCCGACAATGCAGTCGTTCAGGGCTACCCCTCCGGCAAAAAGGATTTTTTCTCTGATGGAAACTTTTTTTAAGAGATTAATCGCGCGGGAAGTGATCGCCCTGTGTATTCCTAGAGCTATCTCACTTCTCGCGATCCCCTGCGTGATCAGGGATATCACTTCCGATTCAGCAAAAACAGTGCACATATTATTGATCTGTTCAGCCCGACTTGCATTGCCAGCCGCGCGGGCGAAGTCCTCATACCGGTACCCGAGCGCGGCAGCCATTATTTCCAAGAACCGTCCGGTGCCTGCCGCACACTTGTCATTCATCTCAAATTTCACAATACTGCCATTGCCGTCTATGGAAACCGCCTTGGTGTCCTGTCCGCCGATATCGAGAACAGTCCTACACTCAGGGTACAGGTTCACCGCACCCATGGCGAATGCCTTGATTTCTGTAACAACATCGCATTGCCGGTAATTTCTGAACAGGTGTCGACCATAGCCTGTGGCGGTTATTGCATCGTATTTCAGCCCTTTGAGCAGTTGATCGCATGCCTTCAGCGGATTGAAGGTGGTCGGGATTTTGCTCCCCTGGATGATTCTATCTTCATCCATGAGGACAAGCTTGATTGTGCGCGAGCCTATGTCTAAACCTGCATGGATCATAGGCTGCTGACCCAGTATTTTTTTGATAAAATATTTTTGATACTGCTGTTGACCAAAGTCGCCTCCTGTTTGCGCCATGCCCACGGCATGACGTCAGGACGGCTATCCGGTCTGCGGTAGGTAAACAGCGAACAGGCTTTTCCAGGAGGACCGCCCGGGTCCTCTTTTAAGGCCTCATATTAATGGAGTGAATAACTGTAAGAAAACCATTTCCCTAAAATCACTTTTTATTGTAATTCTTGTATATTAAGCATGATCCACGCTTAATACGCGCTACCCATATATCATTTCCATTATTTTGTCAAATCTTCGAAATATAGATCATACTGGCGGCAATTCTTTATATCCGTGGCAAAACTATCAGTGGGGCATATAGCAGGTTGTAATAGTGTATAGATGGGTAAGATCATAAAACCACCAGTTACAGGAAAATAGGGAGACGCATATGAACGGAAAATAAGCCTTTTATTTTTTAATTTTGCATCCAGCATTCAACAAACCGGCGTGGAAGCAATAAGTGTTGCTTCGTATTTGAAACGGCGGATTCTCTATATCAAAAGACTTGACTCCATTTCCCGGCTCATCTTCTCCTGTCAAAGTTTGAGTCTTTCCATCATGGCATGGTTCGTATTAAAGAAATATTATTAATATCCGATAATTAATATTATCAAGAAAAGGTAATTTTCGTGAGATCTGCGTTGCCGCTTTTTCACAATCTTATAGTTAAGATCATTGCCGTCCGGTTAAAAGTATTTGATAGAAATATAACTTATTAAAACAAAAAGAGAAGATGTTAATTTTATTTTTTCCGATTTGAATTTACACCGTTCATCCTGATCTGTACTCTTCCCCAAACTCTTCGGGGGAGGAAACCAGATGAATTCAGGAAGAACAGTGTTTGCCCAATTATTACAACATGTGCCACGATATGAATTCAACAAATGTGTCAGTCACTACAATGGTAATCATAGGATCAGGCGATTTCCCTGTTATGATCAGTTCCTCTGCCTTGCCTATGCTCAACTTACATATAGAGAGAGTCTCCGGGATATTGAAAC
>DASPQI010000146.1:0-2908 GCA_035625045.1 Syntrophales bacterium
GGATACGTCCAAACATGACCTTTATCTCATGGCTAAATATATTGAAAAGAAGTTTAGAGTAAGAGCAGCGACGGTATTATCGTCTTATCCGTTGGATATGGAATCACCCTCTTTGGGACTCTTAGGAGATCTATCGCTGCGTCATGCCGCAGTCGCTGCGGGGGTTGGGGTGTTTGGCCGGCACAATCTGGTCATTCACCCTCGTTTTGGATCGCGTCTCAGCTTTACAGGGGTGCTGACGGAGCTGCCTCTTGCCTCTGATCCGCCCATAAAAGAGGAACTATGTAATGGCTGTGGTTTATGCGTCGAGGCTTGTCCAGGAAAGGCCCTGGATACCGAAAAGAGGACAGAGGAGCTGAAATGCTTAAAGGCGTCACAACCGTATGGGATCGGCAGCGCAGTCGGCTACATCCGGAAATTCTTCGGCAAATCCGTAGATGAGCAGAAGGCCCTGATCAAAGAACCGTTTTTCATGACCCTCTACCAGGCGTCGTTCATCGGATTCCAATACGCCTGCTTCAATTGCATCGCCGTTTGTCCAATAGGCATGCCCGCAGGCGCAAACACCCATCCCACGCATACATGATGTATAAACTGTCGAATAAGCGGTCCCAACTGATGGTATACAACCGCCGCTGACCCACAAAGATCAATCCACTCGGGTAATTTTTTGTTTCTTTGGTCACACTTGCCAATGCGAAAGAGTCTAAAGAGATAGCTGACCCAAAAACAGAGGAAAATATGGAATCAGACCTCGAAATGTTTGCTAGCATGGCAAAAGAGGGTGATAAGAAAGCCCTGGAAGAGCTGGTTCTGAGGATTCAGGACAAAATCTACGGGCTTGCCTTGCGCATGCTCTATCATCCGTCCGATGCTGAAGATGCGTCCCAGGAAATCCTGCTTAAAATCGTTACCCATCTCGGGACTTTCAGGGGAGAAAGCTCCTTTCGCACCTGGATGTACCGTGTGGCTGCTAATCATCTGCTGACCATGCGCAAGCGCCGGGCGGAACTCAAGGCGGTGTCCTTTGAGGAATACGAAGAGAGTTGTGATTTACGATCGGCTGAGAATTGGCAGGAATTGGAATCCGAGCCGCTACAGAATCTTTATGTGGAAGAGATTAGAATCAGCTGCTTGCAAGGGCTGCTGCTCTGTTTGGATAGGGAGCACCGATTGGCCTATCTTCTGGCGGATATATTTGATGTGGATGGTGAGCAAGGGGCCGCCGTACTTGAGATTACGCCTACAGCTTTTCGTAAGCGTCTTTCGCGGGCGCGGGAACGGATTCAGGGTTTTCTGACGAAGCACTGCGCATTGATCAATCCGGACAACCCCTGTAAATGTGAACATCAGGTGGTCCTCCAGCTGGATACCGGAAGGTTTGATGATAAACACATAATTTTTGCCAAGCATCCCTGCCGCACTAAGAATAAAGAAGACGCTCTAAATCACATCAGAGAAATGGATGAGCTAAGGCAAATTGCCTGCCTCTATAAGCGCTACCCTGATTTTCGTGCCCCAGCGGTTTTCATCGAAAACCTCAGGAGCTTGGTGCATTCAAAAAAATATGAGCTGTTGTAAAGGAAAAAATAGAAAGGGGAGAAACATGGAGAAAATGATTGCTTTTTGTGGAATCAACTGTGCTGAATGCCCCACCTTCTTGGCGACCCAAGAGGATAATGACCGTAAGAGGGAAAGGGTTGTTGAACGGTGGTATAAAGATTACCATATGCAAATCAAGGCGGAAGATATCAATTGTGACGGGTGTTTATCGGAAACCGGAAGGCTTTTTAGCCATTGTAATGTCTGCGAGATAAGGAAATGCGGCCAGGAAAAGAAAGTTGAGAACTGCGCCCATTGTAAAGAATACCCCTGCCAAAAATTGAATAAGTTTTTTGAGGTGGTTCCCCACGGGAAAGTAACCCTGGACGAAATAAGAAGGACATTATAAAGTGGTAGCACGCACCGCTTGAGGGAAGCAAAATCGAAATTATGGGAAAGCACTGGTTCATTAAGGTAAATGAAAGGAGAATACGATGGACTACCAGCAGATGACTTCGCCCTGCGGATTGGATTGTTTCAATTGCCGCGTGTATTTGGCCAATGAGAATCAAAAGCTCAGGGCTGCAATCGCCGAAAGATTTGGGATTCCCGGAGAAAAAGCAGTGTGCCAGGGATGTCGAAACGAAGGCGGGACGATCGCCTTCCTTGGTATGACCGAGCCGTGCAATGTCTACCGATGTATCGGGAAGAAGGGACTTCAGTTTTGCTGTGAATGTTCTGACTTTCCCTGTGACCATCTTCACCCGTATGCAGATCAAGCTTCCCAGAAGCCGCATAATACCAAGGTCTTTAATCTGTGCCTGATCAAGAAGATGGGGTTGGAGAGATGGGCGAAGGACAAAGCGAAAAGTGTTCGAGACACCTATTTCAACCAGAAGTTTAAGCTGTAACCAATGGTCGTTGTATGAAGGCATAATCAGGACGTTCTTCTGCTCGCGCCGTAAACGGCGGAACCCCTGCCGAGCTTCGACCTCAAAGTGATCGGCTTTTCCTCTTAGGACTTATTCTTTACGCCGTCCCACTGGTTCCGGTTTTTAAGCTTATGCGTATCTTCTTGAACTGAAAATATGACCAGCAAAACTTTTCCCGTCGTTGCTTTTCTTTCCTTGTTACTGGGCGGTTTTGCCATCGGCTTCGCCGGCATTTTTATGCGTTTGTCTGATACCAGCCCTCTGGCGTCGGCCTTTTGGCGCATGGCGCTGGCAGTGCCGCTATTATGGGGGTGGGCGTTTGCGGTACAGACACAAGATAAGGCGAGCGGCAAGCGTACCGGCATTGCCAAGATATTGTTATTGGCGGGTCTTTGCTTTGCAAGTGATCTCGGCATCTGGCATTTGTCTCTGTA
>DASPQI010000147.1:0-9678 GCA_035625045.1 Syntrophales bacterium
ATACTTATTCTTTCTGCTCGATAGTGCAAAGGCGGTTTTCCCACCTTAAAATATGGGATAAGCCATGTTACAAAGCATCCCAAGACCAATTAAAATGACAATTACTCCAACAAAGAAAGTAACTGCCCATTTCTCTCCTTCTTTCATATATTTTGCGATCTCCTTTCTATCTTAAGTTCAGGTCGAATAATGTTTAAGCCCCACTCCAACTCTACAAATTTTCTATCATATTTTGATTTAAAATTCTTCGATTTTATAATCGGTTGATAGAATCAAAAGCCAGTAAATCGCTCCCTCACTTATTTCTACTTGAAATGTGGTATCGGAGGGCCAAATCAGAAAATCAATATTTCAAGGAAACAGAAATGCTTCCCCCAAAGTGATATTGACTTGCTCCCACTATGCACGTTCCAGTTGGCATTCAATAGATCTGCCGATTGTGGGAATATCACCATTAGTATTTGAAGTTTTTCTTTCTATCAAACATGTTCAACTGCCGTGAAATTTGGAAATCGACCATGATATAGATTCTCCTGGCCAGGCGGGGCAGCAGCTTTTTCCAGGAGTTTTCGAAAGGCTGTTTCCAGCGGCACCAGTTTTTATATCGGTTTTATCTGATATGAATACGGCGACTATCTTCGTGTTTCAAATACGTATCGACATCCGGTGTAATAATTACGACTGTGTGGTCGTCTTTCATCTTAAGGGATGTTTTCGCTTCAAGGATAGAATACCAGACTCCGATCTGTTTGCCCTTATCATCGAGCATGACAAATCCATGGAGAGTTAGTCCGAAACCTAATGCAGTCACCTTGTCATGCATGTATTGGACAAGCTCACGAAGTTTCTTGGGTGTCATCTCGACAGGCTTCCATAGATCGGGTTCAAGCTCATAGGCTTTGTCCAATCCTATGATCGCATTGGGATAGACTTCTGAGCCGCTGATAAAATAACTGTACTTCGGGTTTACCTGGTATTTTTCAAAAGCACTTGTCACTACTCCATTGGGCTCTATCCTTCCATAATTCTTAAAAAGTGAACTCGCGCACGCTGCGGATGACAGAAGTATCAAAACACTTATGATACAAAAGGCGATCAAAAAAAATCTTTTCATCGTCCTTCCTCCTTTTCCGAAATATATTTTTTATTTCTTTTTTTCTATCTTTCTGAGAGTTTCATCCATCTTCCCGAGCTCTTCTCCGTAACTGCCCCAGTTGCCGACCTTCAGGAATTCCTGTGCCCTTCTGTAATGAGAAAGGGCCTCTAACGCCAATTCCCTGTCTGTCTTTTCTCTCACAGGACCTGTCGCCCTCTCCACCGCTGTATATTCTTTTTCCCTCATCAGCTTTCCGCCGAAGATCTGCTGAAGGGAAGTTTCCAGATTTTCCTCCATGGCAATAGAGTTTCCGTAGGCGACTATAACCCTTTTCAATTCGGGGAGCTGCCCCTTTTCAGCAGCCAGGTAGAGAGATTCGAAATAGATGATTGACTTTTCGATGGGGATTGCCAGGAGTCTTCCCCGGATGACCTGGGAGCCTCTCTGGTTCCAGAGTGAAAGCTGTTTGGAGATTTCCGTATCCTGGTCTATGCGGGCTTCTATCTGGCTAGGTCCGTAAACCAGTTTCTGCTTGGGAAATTTGTAAACCGTCATCTTTCCGTAATTCGGAGCATCGCACCGTACCGCCATCCAGGCGGACATGTTGTCCTTTCTGCTGGGAGTAAAGGGCAGCAGGAGTATGAATTCTTCTTTTCTGTCACCCGGCAGTCTCATGATCGTGTAATATGGATCCATCTCCCGTTCCTGACCTGTTACATGTTTCCCCGGAATCGCCCATAGGTCTTCTTTGTTGTAAAAGACCTGAGGATCCTGCATGTGATACGCGGCGTACATGTGAGCCTGGATTGCCATCATACTCGGCGGATACCGGATGTGGCTTTTCAGATCCACAGACATCTCATCCATTGACTTGAAGACACCGGGAAAGATCCGCGCATAGGTCTGAATCATGGGGTCCTTCGCATCACTTATATAGAGCTTTACCGATCCGTCATAGGCATCAACAGTTGCCTTGAGAGAGTTGCGAATATAATTGCCCATGTTGGCAGTCGGTTCCGAGTAGGGAAAACGATTCGTTACAGTATATCCGTCCAGTATCCAGACTAGGCGTCCCTCAGGGGTGATGACCATGTACGGATCTCCATCCAATTCAATAAACGGGACAATATGGGACACCCGTTCTGTAACTTTCCTGTAATACATGACACGGCTGTCGGCGGTAATGTCATCGGAAAGGAGGATTGTGAAGGAGCCAAAACGCGCTGCGAAAAGCAGTTTTTTCCAGAACGAAAGGGGAACACCTCCATTACCCTCGTAGGTGCTGTAGACATTTTTGTCGCCAACAGGATAGTCAAATTCCTGGCGTTTCGTTCGCACAAATACATATTCGTTGGAGGTTTCACCGTAATATATCTCGGGTCGGGTAATCTTAACGGCTGTTGTAAAGACGGGCGGGATATCCTTAATAAAAAACTCCGGGAGGCCTTCATTCGAAATACGATTCACCGGACCGAGGACGACTCCATACCCATGGGTGTAGGTAAGGTGCTCATTAACCCATGTCTTTGAAGGCAGTGCCTGGTAAGAAAGCTCCCTGGGGGAAAGCATCACCTGGCGGTACTCACCGTTCACTATATAACGGTCATTATCCACACTCACAAATTTATAATACGTGCGCATTTCCTGGAGCTGGCTGTACGTCTGGAGAAGCGGGGAGTGATCCCACAGACGGATATTTTTAATGGTAAGGTCATTTTTCCTCAGGTCTTCACGCGTCAGGTTTTCCTCCAACGGAAATTCACGATCCTCAATATCCTGAAGCTGATAAGCCATGCGTGTATATTTTATGTTCTTTTCAATATATGGCGTCTCCAGAACAATTTCGTTGGGAATCACCTTAAATTTCTGAATGAGTGTGGGATAGACGCCGCGGCCGACAATAACAAATAACAAAAATACAGATATGGCCAGTGCAGGAATTCGCCAGTCCGGTCGAAACGCATAATAAATAACAGACAGACCACACAAGATGCAAACCACAGTCATGGCTTTGAGTACCCACAACTGCGTGGTGACATCGGTATAACCGGGACCGAAGACCACCCCACGTTTCGTAAAGAGGATCTCGTTTAACTCCAGCCAGACTCCGAACGTACCCGAGAAAAATAACATGGCAACCAAAATGGATAGGTGTGTCCGGGCTTGCGGGCTAATCTTCCAGATCCTGGGAGGGATAAAGTAGAAGGAGCGGCGGGCAAGATACACTAACCCTGTCGCAATAATGGTTAAGACGATGGTAAACATCAGCCAGCCATACAAGTGTGTTAGAAAAGGCAACCGGAAGATATAAAAACCGATATCTTTATTAAAAAGAGGATCGGGGATACCGAAAGCGGTGGCATTAATAAAAAGCAGGAGGTTTTCCCACTGGCTGGTTCCGTGTGAAGCTGCAAAGAACGCAAAGACAATGCTGGCGATCAAAACCAGTACTTGCAGTCTCTTGCTTTCTATTTCCCATGGCGCCTGGACGGTATTGTCCCTATCGACGACGAATATTCGGGAAGAAAGCCGCACAGCCAAAAAAAGATTCAGGTATAAAATGATGAAAAAGCCGATTCCAAAGAGTGCAGCCGTTTTTATTTTTGTTAAAAGGGTTGTGTAGAAAATGTTCTGATAACCGACTTCCTGAAACCAGAACCAGTCTGTGATCAGTACAACAAACTGAAGAGAAACAGCAAGTATACCTATGATGACAATGAAAAGAATCAATCCTTTGATGTTTTGCAACCTAGGCGGGGTTATTTTAAAGTTGGCCATATTTTTCCTCCTATTTTTAATCGTATAGGTGAATGGGCAGTAATGTCAAGATACAAACACAGTTGAACAAAAAAGCCTTGGCTAAAAATCTAGTAATTTTACCATGGAAAAAAGTATATCTATACCGTACCTATAGCTAAATTACCTTGATATAAAATAATATCTATTCAATTTCCCTTAATTATTTTAAAATTCTGCCGATATTACATCGTGGATATCTTACTGAATTCCACCAGTACAGAATACGGTTTTTACCGGAATTGCCATGATACAATCCAACAGCATGATTAAAGCATTTTTCGCCTGCACAATATTCTTGAGTTCATTCCTTTTGTTTCTTATTCAGCCTATGATCGCAAAAATAATCCTTCCATGGTTTGGAGGGACATCAACCGTTTGGATCACCTGCGTTCTTTTCTTTCAACTGGCCCTTTTGGGGGGATATCTATATGCCCACTATATAAATGGCAGATTATCCGCCGTATGGCAGATATTGATACACTCATCTTTATTGATAGTCAGCGTGTTATTCCTGCCAGTTGTCCCTTCGTCAAACTGGAAACTCACGGGCAGCATCAACCCGAGTTTGTATATCATCGGATTATTGGTTGCTACTGTTGGCCTGCCGTATTTCTTACTCTCAACCACGAGTCCTCTGTTGCAGGCGTGGTATGCCCGCAAATACAGCATGGAGATTCCTTACAGGTTCTTTGCCCTTTCAAATCTGGCATCGCTTCTAGGTCTGCTTTCCTATCCCTTTCTGATAGAAACAAATCTTACCCTGCACTGGCAGTCTACTGTATGGTCAGTCGCGTACGGAGCATTTGCGCTTCTGTGCACGACAATATGTTTCTTCAGCTGGCAAGATAAACGTCTTCATGCATCCGGGATCATATCCGCCACAGCCACTATAAACACCAATTCGGGACAGTCATCCCCACCGGGGATAAAAGACAAGGTTCTGTGGCCGTTATTGTCAGCCTGTTCATCCATACTTCTGCTTTCAACAACAGATCACCTTTCTCAGAACATCGCCGCCATACCTCTGCTCTGGATTCTGCCGCTTAGTTTATATCTTTTGAGTTTCACACTGTGTTTCGATCGGGCCGGCTGGTACAATCCCAAATGGTACTTCTGGATAGTTTTTATTACTCTTATCGGAATGTCGTACGGCTTGGGGAAGTGGGGCGTTGGCAGTGATATAAGAAAAGTTATCCTTGCCTATTGCGTCGGTCTTTTCTTCTGCTGCATGTTATGTCACGGAGAACTGGCGCGGAGAAAGCCCGATCCTCGCTATCTTACTTCTTTTTACTTGTTAATATCTATCGGCGGAGCTTTAGGCAGTATTTTTGTCGTCCTTATAGCCCCTAATATATTTAGGTTTTATTTTGAATTGCCGATGGGGCTGATTCTATGCGCTTCTCTGCTGTTTGCAATAAACTTCAGAAAATGGTGGGTCACCGATGTAGCCTGTGCTGCATTGATCGTCCGCCTCCTTATCATTTCCTTCGTCTATATACAATTTTACAGTAATCCGGAAGGCATTCGTACTTTAGTAAGAAATTTTTACGGCCACCAGCGGGTAATTGAACATGACGTGGGCACAGATAATGAATACCGCACACTGATCCATGGTACGATAACTCACGGTATACAATTCATGTCGCCTGAAAAACGTCTCTTGCCGACCGCCTACTTTGCTGCTGCATCCGGAATGGGCATTGCGATGAAGCAACTCCCTGCGGGACCGCGGCATGTGGGCATTGTCGGACTCGGAGCCGGAACAATGGCAACATATGCGCGCCAGGGTGATCAATACAAGTACTATGAGATCAACCCGCAAGTAGAGGATCTCGCCAGAAAAGAATTCAGATTCCTGACTGACAGTCCGGGTATGGTTGAAATAAAAATCGGTGACGGGAGGCTTTTACTCGAGCAGGAACCAAATCAGCAATTTGATCTACTCGCTGTTGACGCTTTCTCCGGGGACTCCATCCCTATTCATTTGCTGACCCTGGAGGCAATGAAGCTTTATTTTCGCCATCTCAAGCCTGATGGCATTTTGGCCTTTCATGTTTCTAATCTATATCTTGATATTCCTCAGGTTATCGATAAGGCAGGTAGAGCGCTCGGTAAGAATACCATCGTAATCGTAAATCAAGAAGATGAAAAGAAAAAGATTTTTCAGGCTGAATGGGTTTTGATGGCTTCGAATCCTGCTGTTTTAAATACACCGGAAATAAGAAAAGCCGGCAGAAAGGTCGAGCCAAGGCCTGACCTCAGATTGTGGACAGATGATTACAGCAACTTATTCCAAATCCTACAATAAGAAGTGATCAATAAATGAATTTATCTTTGTATTCAATTTTCCTAAATATTTTAAAAGATCTGCCGATAAATAACTTCGTATGCACTTGCTGAATTATAATAATAAATAGTATAGTGCAGGCGGTTTTACGGCAGAGTTCGATAACATTCACCTTTTGAATATATCGTATGAATAAGGCAACTAATTCAACCTGCTTAAAATATATAATGATAACTCTCAGCATTGTAGCGCTGTCAATACCTTTACACGCCGCCGAAATGTACAGGTGGGTTGATAGTGAGGGAGTAGTACATTACTCAGATATACAGCCAGAGGACATAGATAACCCACAATCAGTAAAGGTGCAAGAACCTGATTCAAAGAGCGATGTTTCCACCAGGGAACCCATAGTACCGAAAGAATCAAAAACGGCGGCAAAACTTCCGGCAGGGGGACATGAAACTCTTCATAAGATAAAAAATTTCCCCCTAATAAAACAAGATCGTAACTGGTGTGCACTTACCAGTATAGCTATGGTCGCCCAGTATTACGGCTACCACATAGATCCAATGCAGGTGTCGATAGAAGCCGGCATTCCCTTGGCAATGGGTATAAGCACGGAAGGGATTATGAAGTATTTTGAACAGCTGAAAGCGCTTAAGCTCGATACTGAGTACCGCTATCACGGCACTATCGAAGCAATAAAAGATTATATTGACAATAATATCCCTGTTCTGTGGCTGCACTATGTAGTAGGTTGGGGACTAGGCGGTCATGTGGCAGTAGTGATAGGATACGATGACAAAGAGAGGAAAATGATTGTAGCCGACCCAGCATATGGGGCTGAAGTAGCTATGCCTTATGTCGAATTTTTAAAGCGGTGGCAAGTAAGGCGCGAAATGATCGCCGTAACCTCACGAATATGAACCTGCAGGTTCTTCAAGGATCTATTATCATAGAAAGATTGCTGCGGCTAAATTTTTCGTATTAATTATTCTTCCCACAGTCCATATGCGAAGTAGACAATATTGGAGATAGAACACATTGAAACGCCGGGAGAATCTCTCTCGATATAATGGCAAAAGTACATATAGACATTATTGCGTTATTCTATAAATAGCATGGTAATTTATTCGCATTTATTTTTCATAATGGTAAGGATATGAGATATTGTGAATGTTATGCGTATGCATCCAAATGAAAACAGAAGGAGGATGAACCATGTTTTTCGTTATAATTGCCCTGATAGTTCTATTTGCGTTTGTCGTTATCTGTATTGCCCTTTCGCTCAGGAACATAGGACCTACGGAAGTTGGACTCGTCAACAAGCGTTTCGGTTGGAAAAAGCTGACAGAAGATAATCCGATTGCGTTCAACGGTGAAGCGGGATACCAGGCCGACCTGCTGATGCCGGGACTGCGTTTCAAACTATGGCCTATCTACGCAGTTCACAAACACCCATGGATTCAGGTTCCGGCGGGAGAGATCGGTGTTGTGATTGCCCAGGTAGGCAAGCCGTTACCGATAGGCGCGAAGAGCGCGGTCTATAAAGAAGAGTTCGCTAACTTTTCAAATCTTGAAACCTTCACAAACAACGGAGGTCAGAAAGGTGTACAGCGCCCGGTGTTCTCACCTGGCACATCGCTACCTATTCATCCGGTAGGTTTCCTTGTCATAACAAAAAGCCGCGTGTACGGCGTGCCAATATCGCCGGAGTTCGCTTCCCGAGCTGTGAAAGGTCAGACGCTCGCTTGTGAAGATTTCGGCCTCAATCCGAATCAACTGGATGTTGTTCGCATTGAACCGAGAGTAGAAAAAGATAAAATGATGGATATAGTCGGCATTGTCACAACGTTTGAAGGTGAACCGCTCGCCGCGGGCGATATCGCCAGTAGGATCGGCGGTTTTGAAGATATAAAAAAATTGAAGGATCAATGTGCTCCAGATGCTGAGCTTATGGAGATGATACTCGGCAGTAAGAACCGAGAACACAACAATTATCAGGACTTCCAGAAATTTCTGGATCGCGGCGGACGCATTGGCCTTCAGCACGATCCGTTGCTTTATGGCGCGTACAACCTGAACCCTTTTCTTGTCTCTGTCGAGATTGCGCCTATGCTGGTAGTGGAGCAGGGACAGGTTGCGGTCATTAAGTCGTATGTGGGTTTGCCGACAGAGGATACATCAGGTTCAACCTTTAAATTCGGTTCGATTGTAAGGCCTGGACACCGGGGAATCTGGGTTGAGGCGCTACGTACCGGCAAATATCCTCTTAACCCGCATTGCTATAATTCGGAAATCGTTCCTACTAGCATCCTGAACCTGAACTGGGCGAAGGCAACATCCGAAGCGCACAATCTTGACCGCAAGCTTGAGCCGATTAATGCGAAATCCTGCGAGGGTTTTATTTTTTCAATTGACCTTCAAGTTCAGATCCACATACCCGATACACATGCACCACGTGTCATCAGCATGGTAGGGACGGTTAGTAATCTTGTCAATGAAGTCCTTCAGGCAGCTGTCGGCAATCATTTCCGCGACACATTGCAAGCCATGAAGGCGGTTGAATTTATCGAGAAGAGGCGTGTAATTCAAGAGACAGCGACGACGTATATCACGGATAAACTTGCGAGTTACAATGTTGAAACGAAGGGTGTTTACATTCAGGACGTCATTCTACCGGAGCAGCTCGTCAAAGTCCTCACCGAACGTGAAATCGCGAATCAGGAAATAGCGACTTTTAAAAAGCAACAAGAGGCTCAGGAGCAGCGCATCCAGACGGAGAAGTCAAAAGGAACAGCCGACATGCAGGCAGCTCTTGCAAAGGAAGCGGTCGGCGTTGACATCGAGAGGAATAAGGCCGAGCAGGTGCGGGTGCAGGCGGACGCTGCAAAATTCAGGCGAACAGCTGAAGGAGACGGCGAGGCTCATTATCGACGCGCTACCGGCGAGGCTGCCGGCGCCGAAATAAGATCGATCGGCCTAGCACGCGCCGAGGCGGCAGAAAAGCTCAAGGAAGCCCTCGGCGAGCAGGGCACCATGTTTGTCAATGTGGCCGATGCGCTCATGAAAGGTGAAAAGCGGGTTGTGCCGGAGATTCTCGTCACAGGCGGTGGCTCATCGGTTGACGCTCTGGCCGCAGTACTGATGAAGATGTTCAACACTAAAATGTCCGGTGCTTCGGATGTCTCATCGGGAAGAACAGGTAAATGAAGATAGTCGGCGTTTAATCTGTTCTTTGCTATAA
Source organism: Syntrophales bacterium (assembly GCA_035625045.1). GTDB lineage: Bacteria > Desulfobacterota > Syntrophia > Syntrophales > UBA2185 > DATKLL01. Next base: position 9,430 of record DASPQI010000147.1, read on the forward strand.
GTCGAATGAAAAATTTGCCAGTGATCGGGGAAAGGGGCCAAAAGTTCATTTGAGCACTCAGTCTTATGATTACGATATGTTCAATGTTCACCTGAACAAGCTGTAAGACATCAAAGATGGTGCTGGTTAGTATGGGATTATACTCAGTGTAATCCGGACTTCATTCTTTACATCACGCCAGTTATTATATTCGCCAGTTTTTGGTATTATATTAGCGAAAATATTTTTTAATTTAATAGGCCCCCTTAC
>DASPQI010000148.1:0-7287 GCA_035625045.1 Syntrophales bacterium
CACAGAGAAATGAACATTTTATCTTCCCTTTCTATTGCGGAGGCCTTCCTGTTGAATATCTATCGTGTCTTCAATCCGCATCCGGCCTTCACTCAGACGATACAGCTTATCGAAATGCTTCTGCTCGAAGAACAGGTGCGATATGATCAGTACTGAGCAGCCGCGTTCACGCAACTCGGTGACAATGTCCCAGAAGCACAGATAGGCCTCCCAGTCAAAACCCTGATACGGCTCATCGAGAAGAAGCAATTCCGGCTGGTGCATAAGCGCCAGCGTCAGATTGAGTTTCTGTTTAGTACCGCCGCTGAGATTGGTTATGAGCTCTCTGCGGTAATTTCCGTAATTCAGTTTCTCGATGAGCTCATCGGCACGGTGCAGATTACCGATATTGTAAGCGGCACGGAAAAAATCAAGATGCTGGTCTACCGTGAGTGAATCGTTCAGGACAACCGTCTGTGGACAATAACCCACCTTACCTTGACGGAATACATCGCCCCTGCCAGGCTGCAATTCACCTGTCAGAATGCGGAGCAAGGTGGTTTTGCCTGCGCCATTCTCTCCAACAATGCCGACCAGTGTTCCCGGGGCGACCGAGAAATTCACGCCCTGCAGTACCTTTCGTCTTCCAAAGGTCTTATATATCTCCTGAGCCAGCAGCACTGATCCCGGCATGGCTTACTTCCTTCTCACGTTTTCTCGCTTCTAATAATTGCAAAGATACTAATTAATTAAAAATTTTTTATCGGTGGAAGGCAATGAGAGTTTATTGTAAGACTAATGTCAGGTAATTGCCATCGTTGTTAAAATATTTTCTTTTCCACTTAATGTTCCGATCTTGCAGAAAATAAAGTTACATCATAGGAATTAATTATAGAAATTGCCGTTTCCCTGTATCAGCAATTATGTTACATTTTATAAATAGAGACAGTGACCTTCAAAAGACGGCAGCTCGATAACTCAAACCATAATCCAGGCAATATTAATGGGAACAGATAAATTTCATTTTGAAGAAGCCACAATTGCTGATGTCCATAAAGCCTTCCTCTCCGGTCGTCTGACAGCCATACAGCTTGTAAGATATTATCAAAAGCGGATTGACACATACAATCAAAGCGGACCCCGGCTTAATGCCATAATTCGAGTTAATCCTAAAGCCAAGGAGTTGGCGGTTGCACTCGATACCAAATTAAAAAAATCAGGTCTCGCGGAACCGCTGCATGGTATACCCGTGATACTTAAAGACAATGTAAGTACTATGGATAAGCCCACTACTGCGGGTTCTCTGCTTTTGAAAGAATACATGCCGCCTTATGATCCTTCATTACGAAAAGGTTGAGGAATGCGGGGGCCATCCTCATCGCCAAGGCGAATCTGCATGAATTCGCCGTCTGGGGTGAAACAATCAGTTCCATCCTGGGGCAGACATTGAACCCCTACGATCTGACGCGCACCCCCGGGGGCTCGAGCGGTGGGACGGGCACCAGTTTAGCGGCAAGCTTCGGAATCCTTGGTGTGGGAACAGACACAGTAAACTCCATACGCTCGCCTGCGTCGGCAAACAGTATTGTCGCAATCAGGCCGACTATAGGTCTCATCAGCCGTGCGGGCATCATCCCTTACTCACTTACTCAGGATACGGCCGGTCCGATGGCACGCACATTGACGGATACAGTCAAAATGCTGAATGTCATTGCCGGCTATGACCCGGACGATCCTTCAACGGCCTGGAACATCGGCAAAGTGGAAAAAGACTATACAAAGCACTTGAAGAAGAATGGCCTAAGAGGGAAGGTAATTGGTGTCTTAAGAAGTTTCTTCGGAAAAGAGTCGATTCATCAGGAAGTGAACGAGATTGCCGATAGGGCAATCAATAATATGAAGTCCATGGGTGGTATCCTTGTCGAACTCCAGGCACCTGACCTTGATTCCGAAAAAATAACCTCTGAAATCAGTGTTCATCTCTATGATCTGAAACATGATCTCAATAGCTACCTTTCGGATCCAAAAAACAACGCACCAATAAAATCGCTTTCAGAGATCATCGAGTCAGGGAAATATTCCCCCAGCATCGAAAAAAATATCAAAGAGGCGGAGGCCTTGAGTACCGATGATCCAGAATATTGCCGGCGGCTAATGAAACGTTCGTACTTGCAGAGGCGGGTGATGCAGCTCATGGCAGTGCACAAGCTAGACGCTCTTGTATTTCCGCACCAAAAAAGATTGGTCGTCCCCGTAGGTGAGACCCAGGTGGAGCGAAACGGCAGCTTAGGCTCAGTGACAGGCTTTCCATCGATCATAGTGCCGGGCGGATTCTCAAAACCAACTATGACGGCAAAGATCGGAATCCCTGTAGGCATCGAATTCCTCGGGAGACCATGGGATGAAGGAAACCTTATAGAAATTGCCTATAGCTATGAACAGGCAACCCAACATCGCCGTGAACCACCCTTGTCCTATTTTTCGTTTGACAAAATATAAGATCATGATCGTGATTTTGGAAATCAGATACGTTAAGTTCATGATGGATCTGAGGAGTCGCCTGTTGACAATATGCTGACTAAAATGATAAACGGTAGCATATTGTAAAAATCCTTCTATCCCCTTTGACACAGAGGCTTTTTAGATAGAGATTATGACACCACTTTCATCAAAACTAAAAGCGCTGGAGAGGATTCTTGCTGACATGCAGAGTGTCCTTGTCGCCTATTCGGGGGGCACGGACAGCACCTTCCTTCTCAAGGTTGCCTCAAAAGTTTTGGGTGATAAGGCGATAGCTGTAACAGCAAGTTCGGAAACATACACACCGCGGGAGCTCCAGGAGGCCAGGAAGAATGCCGAAACAATCGGCGCAAAGCATTTGGTCGTACACACAAATGAACTGGATGATCCGAGATTCTCATCCAATCCCCCGGGGAGATGCTACTACTGCAAAAAGGAACTCTTCGCCAAGCTCTTCGCATTAGCAAAGGAGCATGGATTAAACCACGTGATAGACGGATCAAATTGCGATGATGAAAAGGACTATCGCCCGGGTATGAGGGCTGCCGCTGAGTTCAGCGTCAGAAGCCCGCTCAAGGATGCCGGTTTCACAAAAGAGGAAATCAGGGCATTATCGAAAGAAATGAATCTCCCCACATGGGACAAGCCCCCCCTACCCTGCCTGTCATCCAGGTTTCCTTACGGGACGAAAATAACCAGAGAGAAAATCTCGCGGGTTGCCAGCGCGGAGGAATTCCTGGCAAACCTCGGAATCCGGCAATTGAGGGTCAGAGACCATGATAACATCGCCAGAATAGAGGTGCCGCGTGCAGATATGCCCGTGTTTCTTGATGAGAAGACTTCAAAACTGGTCGTGGAAAAATTCAAGGCCCTGGGATACACGTATATAACTCTGGATCTCCAGGGTTACAGGATGGGCAGCATGAATGAACCCTTGAAAGAAACGAGATAGAGATGGACAGGAAGAAGCTGAGGAAACTTTTAGAAAATGTGAGAGTCGGAAAAACTGGGATCGACGACGCCCTCAGAGCATTGAGATCGTTTCCCTATCAGGATTTGGGATACGCCAAGATCGACACCCACAGGGACTTGCGGAGAGGATTTCCGGAAGTGATACTGTGCAGGGGTAAATCCATCGAACAAATCGAGAAAATCGCGGAAAGCCTTTCAGAGGCCGACTTCATCATGGCAACAAAAGCCGATAAGCAAGCCTTCAGAGCCATCAAGAAGGTGAGGAAAGACGCGGTCTATTACGAAACGGCGAAGATCGCGCTGGTAGGCAAACACAGGAAAAAGAAATCCAAAAAAACGATACTCGTGGTCACCGCGGGAACCTCTGACATACCAATTGCTGAGGAGACGGCAATCACTGCGGAAATCATGGGGAACGCTGTTGACAGGGTCTACGACATCGGCGTCGCCGGGGTGCACAGGCTCTTCGGCAGCAGGGAGAAATTGTTCAAGGCAAACGTCATCGTTGTGGTGGCCGGTATGGAAGGGGCTCTGGCAAGCATCATCGGGGGACTGGTGGATTGTCCGGTGATCGCGGTCCCGACCAGCGTAGGCTATGGCGCCAATTTCGAGGGCCTGTCCGCGCTGTTATCCATGCTCAATTGCTGCGCGCCGGGTGTGGTGACCGTGAACATCGACAACGGATTCGGAGCCGGGTATTTCGCCAGCTTCATAAACCAGATGGGTGATGAAGAATGCAGATAGCGTACTTTGACTGTTTCTCGGGTATAAGCGGCGACATGATATTGGGAGCGCTTATCGACGCCGGACTTGATTTCCGTCAGCTCAAGCTGGAGTTGGGCAAACTCAAGATATCCGGATATACCCTCAAAATAGAGAAAACCACCAGGAAAGGTATATCCGGGACTATGTTCACCGTTAATACAGAGGAGGACCACGGCGAGAGGCATCTGAGAGACATTGAGGAAATCATAGATCGCAGCGATCTCGGAGATGACATCAAGTCATCCAGCAAGGCAATCTTCTACGAACTGGCTCACGTCGAGGCAAAGATCCACAACAGTGATCCCGGGAAGGTTCATTTCCATGAGATCGGCGGATTAGATTCCATCATCGATATCGTCGGGGCTCTCATCGGCATGAAGCTGCTGGGCATTGAGACCGTATATGCATCAAGGATTCCCATGGAGACAGGATTTGTGGAATGTGACCACGGAATCCTGCCGCTCCCCGCTCCCGCAACTCTGGAATTACTGAAGGGCATACCTGTATATGCAAGCGGTATGGAAAAAGAACTTGTCACCCCTACCGGGATCGCCATCCTCAAAAACGTGGCCGGAAGTTTCGGAACCATTCCCAATATGAAAGTAAATAGCATTGGCTACGGGGCAGGGAGGCGGGACTTGAAAATACCGAACCTGCTCCGAGTATGGTTGGGCGAAACCAGTAAGGAGAGAGGATATGAAGAAGACGAGGTCATCCTCATCGAAACCAATCTGGATAACATGAATCCGGAGTTTATCGGTTATGCTTCGGAAAAACTCCTGGAAAGAGGCGCCCTTGACGTCTTCATGACACCCATCTTCATGAAGAAGAACAGACCGGGAACGCTCCTCAGTGTTTTAATTACACCGGACAAACTTGAAGAAATACTGTCAATAGTCTTTGCAGAGACGACTTCCCTGGGTACCAGGTTTCAGCGTCTCGAAAGGAGAAAACTCCTGAGAGAGCTGGTCGCAGTGGATACGCCATTCGGCAGTGTAAGAGTGAAAGTAAGCCGGACAGGCCAGGAGATAAAGAATATCTCTCCGGAATATGACGACTGCAAGGAGATCGCCGTCAAACGGGAAATTCCTCTGAGGAAGGTGTATGAGGAAGTTAAAGCTGCTGCCAGGAAAATATTGATGGGCGAAAAGTAACGTGCCTAGTAGATCATACCTTTAATTTCATACCTTCTTGACTTATTATACATTCCTACTTTTAATGTCATCAAAACATCAATACCCTGGCTTGTGTCAAACAGGAACCGGGCGGAAAGTAGTTTATACCTACCATTGTTCTTCCATTTAATCATCATTGCCTTCCTCTAATAAGTCCATTAAATTGCATTCATAAGTTCATGTTTGAATCAAAATCAAAAAATATATTGCTTCAGAAATATTATAAAAATTTTTGATGATTAGTAACCAAACAGTAACCACATGTATCATATATCAAAAAAGAAGCGGGGCAATTTAACTATCTCATTTTATCAATTAATTTAGGACAATTAAATTACACCTATAGAAGGAACGGATTATGAAACAAAGGAATAAAGAAGTGACCACGAATCCAAAAATAGAGGTGCCGTATAATGTTGAAGAAAAAAATCTCGGCTCCAGCCTGTCGAAATATTTTAAAGGTAAAGCTGGCCCATTGCCGCTCAAGGGAATTGAATCTTCCATTATATCTGCGCTGTCCATATATTTTCAGGGTCAGGTGAAATTCTGACGTATTTGAAATTACATTAAATAATTGAAGAAGAAATTGCTGTGGTTATAACCGAAAAACAGAAAGGGAATTACATGTTGTGGGCAATTGCCGGGATACTGATGATAATGTGGCTACTGGGGCTGATGACTGGATACACTCTGAGTTCGTTTATTCATGTACTGCCGGTGCTTGCCATTGTTATTGTACTGATCGGGATTGATGATTCAGAGGAGGAAACCTGTATCTCCCGGCCGGAAATAGAAAAATAAGTTTATTTTTAAAAAAGGGCTATGAAAATAGGCATGTTGACGGACGGCGTCTTTTTCAAGTCCGGAGTAAAATCGGCACGATTCTTTTTTTCAAACTAATGGTCTTTGGAGGCCCAATATGAAATTACTGATTGTGGACGATAGTACGGATATAGTGGAAATTCTGTCATCAACTTTGGAGATGTTTGGCCATAAGGTAGATACTGCATATGATGGGACTGAAGCGGTTGAGAGGCTGCGGAACAACAGGTACGACATTGTTATCACAGATGCCAAGATGCCCATAATGGACGGTTTTAAACTGTGCAAATTTATAAAATCGCATTTTTCGGCTATATATGTCATCGGAATAAGCGGTTGCCTTGACGCCCTGAAAGAGCTCAAAGAAGCAGGTGCCGACATCTGCTTTTCCAAACCATTCAAAATTGAAGAAGTGGAGGAGACCATAGAAAATCGATTTCACCCATCCCTGACCGCCTTTAGCTCTGCGGCAGTGCAACTAACTACTTAGGCAACTCATTCTTTCGTTTCTACTTTTAATTTAAAAATACCGCCCTACTTCACTTATGTTCAACTAACTTTGAAAATTCAGTGTTCTTCTTCTCCTGTCTACAAAAAACTTACAAAGGTCATCATCGCGTCGTTTAATTAGAGAGAATTATATCCCTTCGCCGTTGCCGCCATGAAGGTTGAATGTCAAAATAAAGGAAATCAATTTACCGGAATTTATAGTGCTGGTAGTCTGAGATGGTGTAAAAGTACTCTTTATATTTATATTTCCCATAGCGACTGAATGACATCTTCAAACTCTTGTCTTAATTGATCCGATGTGGAAGATAATACACTTGCGGGAATTCCACCGAGTTCCCACACCCTCTCATCTAACGGTGGTATATACTGCTCTCCGCTGTCCCCCAACTGCATTCCATGGGCTATATAATCAGCTATATGGATCACGCCTGTCTCGACAGGATATTGTTTAGCTTCCCATGGAACGTGATGGCAGGCTAATACCTCCTCCAGGCTCGGAGGCAGATTCCATGATTGCGCCAACATGCGACCTAATTCAGAATGG
>DASPQI010000149.1:0-5269 GCA_035625045.1 Syntrophales bacterium
TATTTTCAGAAAGGGTCAATTTAGTTTAGGTTTAATAGCATTCTTATCAAATCAGACATCACTGTAATCGCTGATTATGAACATAAACGTTGAATCTAATGCTTCCAAATATCCCTTGACATTCGTAGTCCAGGAAGTTTAAAAAGTCATTATTTGGTAAATCTTACAACAAACGCAACACCATGTGGTCTTTTGACAAAACTTTAAACAGGTAAAACATGAAAGTCGGGAATTCGTCTTTGCAGGATTCCATAGAAAAGAAGCCGATCGACTTCTTGCAGAAATTTATCGGCGTTTTTAGCAGTAAAGGATGGTTAAACCAAACACTCCGTATCAAGCACCGCGACAGAAGATACAGGATTTCCTGCAGCGAGAAAAAATTTTTTGCCTATCGCATAAACGATAACTGTGCGGTCTCTCCGGGCATTCCCGGCTGGCCTGTGTGCATCATCACCCATGATCAGATTATTGACGATGCAAAGATGTCCGCGTTTGCCTCAACAGAACCAAGTGCACACGACTGGCTGCGTTGTCTCCACGAAGAAGATTTCGAACTTATTTAAGAGGTCTCATTAATATGAATATCATTGTTTCCGGGTCATTGGCTTACGACAGGATTATGGATTTCCCGGGACACTTTTCGGATCATATTCTCCCCGGAAAGATACATGTACTGAATGTATGTTTCCAGGTGAACGGCATGAAAGAGAAATTCGGCGGCACCGCAGGCAATATCGCCTATGCACTAACCCTGATGGGTGAAAAGCCGATAATCTCCGCTACTATCGGACATGATTATCACAGGTATCTCGAATGGCTTAAAAAGAATGGAATTTCTACCGAAAACATCAAGATCATAGAAGACGAATTTACTGCCGGCGCCTATATAACTACAGACCTGGCCGACAACCAGATTACCGGATTCAACCCAGGTGCAATGAAATACTCCTCCTCGATGGATTTCGAAAAACTTAATCCCGCGGATACTATTGTCATCATTTCTCCCGGCAATCTTGAGGACATGGTAAATTACCCCCGTGCCTGTAAGGCCAGGGGGATCGATTACATCTTTGACCCGGGGCAATCACTGCCAGTATTGGATGCTAAAGACCTGGTGGATGCTATCGACGGGTGTCACATTTTGATCTCGAATGATTATGAACTGGATCTTATTATGAGCAAGACCGGGTTAAGCAAAGAAGGTCTGCTTACACTGGCCAGGGTTATCATTGTCACCCTGGGTGAGCAGGGGTCACAGGTATCGACGGTGGACAGTGAAATAAGTATTCCCGTTGTTAAACCAAAGAAGGTTAAAGACCCGACAGGCGCCGGCGATTCTTACAGGGGCGGACTTATCAGCGGGCTGATCCGGGGTATGGACATCGAGCAGTGTGCGATAATGGGCAGTGTGTGCGCTTCGTTTGCCGTCGAGTGTTACGGAACTCAGGACTATAGATTCACCCGCGAGGAATTCAAAGAAAGATTTGCCGGGCTCTATTGAAAGGTTTCCAATTTTTGTGTCACATCTTCCCACGATGTGTATAGATTTTCAAGCTCCCTGGCAATATCAACAAGCTCCTGATTCAGCCGTTTGATTTGCTGCGGCTGTCTGTAAATATCAGGCCCGCAGAGAGTTCTTTCATGTTCCGCTCTCTTTTCTTCAAGATAGATGATGCGGTTCTCCAGCGTCTTGAGTTCCATTTTTAAAGTCCTAGTTAAGAGGGAAAGCCGGTTTCTTGCCTCTGCTTCTAGCCGCTTTTTCTCTTTTGTCTTAAAATACCTCCGACCTGATGTTACCATCTGATTATTTGTTGGAATTCCTGCCGCAGACGATCCTGCCGGTTTCTGAAGCTGCTTTTCGTCAATTCTCCCCAGAATGGTTACGTTCGTTTCACCACGTTTCTGGATAAAATAAGAATAGTTGCCGTGATATTCGATGCATCCACCTTCACGAATTTCGATTACCCTGTTGACAAGGCAGTCCAAAAAGAAACGATCATGGGAGACGATGACGACGGTACCTCTATACCCAAGCAGGGCGTTCTGGAAAATTTCTTTCGTTTTCAGATCCAGATGATTGGTAGGTTCGTCCAGGATCAGCAGATTGGAATCCTGAAGCAGGATTTTCAGCAGCGCCAGCCGGGATTTCTCCCCGCCGGAGAGGACGGAAATCTCCTTATATATATCATCACCGGTAAATAAAAAGGCACCCAGGAGATTCCGCTTTTCTTGGTCGTTGCTGCGGCTTCCCGTCAGGCTGACCTCTTCCCAGACGGTCCGCTGATAATCAAGATTCTGGGCGCTTTCTTGTGAGAAAAAAGCCATGCTTACATTTGGGCCGTATGTCACCGTCCCGGAGGACGGCTCTTCCGTATTGCTTAGAATCCTGGCCAGAGTTGATTTGCCTGCCCCGTTGACGCCGACAAGGGCTATTTTCTCACCTCTGTAGATCATCAAGTCCACAGAGTTGAACACACTTATATCACCGTACCTTTTGGAAACGTTCCGGACGGAGACTACCTCCCTGCCGCTTTTCGGCGCTTCCGGAAACTGGAGATGAACCTGTTTTCCTTTACGTTCAAGTTCGATGAGTTCAAAGCGCTCCAGCATTTTGATGCGGCTCTGAACCTGTTTGGCTTTAGTTGCCTTATACCGAAATCTCTCGATAAATTCCTGTGTCTTTTTGATCTCTGTACGCTGGAGTGCCATCTGTTTCTTCAGGGCTTCCATACGCCGTTCTTTTTCTGCCATATAGAAGGAGTAATTTCCTTTATAGACAGTGAGGCGATGATTAGATAATTCCACAATCTGATTGACCATTTTGTCAAGGAAGACTCGGTCGTGGGCAATCGTAAGCAGGGTACCATGGTAATTTTTCAGATAGCTTTCCAGCCACTCCATGCTTTCCGTATCCAGGTGGTTGGTTGGTTCATCGAGGAGCATTATATCCGGCGTGGAAATGAGGATCAGGGCAATCAGAATCCGCATCTTCCAGCCGCCCGAAAATTCAGTGCAGTACCTGGAGAAATCCTTTTCCCGGAATCCGAAGCCATTCAGTATCTGCTTGGCCTTGGCGTCAAAACGGTATCCCTCTAGGGCCTGAAAACGGGCTGCGGCTGACTCATACGCGTTCAGTATCTCAACGTACTCGGCAGAGTCTGGATCGAACTGGGATATCCGGTTTTCATAATACTTCAACATCTGCTCGATATCTGCTATGCCGATTTTTTTCCTGAGATAATCTATCAGAGGGAACGGTTCCAGCTCGACCAGATCCTGAGGCAGATAACCAATTGTGCGATTTTTCCTGTTTGTGATGTCGATTGAACCCCGGTCAAGGTCAACCAGCCCTAAAATCGCTTTTAACAGGGTCGTTTTCCCTGTACCGTTATCTCCCACCAGACCGATCCGGCTCTTTTCGGAAACCATCCAGGTGATATTCTCGAATATCCTGCGATCCGCAAAGGAGAGTGAAATGTTATTCAGATAAATCACTGATTAAAATCAAATTTAGCTTTCTTTCGACGCATGGTTATAGTAAAAAATGGCACTGTTAATCCAGCAATGATATTCCTTTCCAGTCTTTTCTTCCTCTGAGGATTCATGTAAGTAAATACTAGCATGCCTTGTCCTCTTTTTATTAGAAATCATTTTTTTTGCGCATTGGAAGTAAAGGAGTGCCAGTTGCACCTTTCTTTAAGGATTTGTGACCCCCCTTTTTATCCATGATTAAACTTTTTCGCCTTTGAGGGGCAGATTCCGGCACTTTCATAGTTGAGACGTCACTCGATTCTCCTCCCACTAAACTTGTAAGATCTCCGACAACATGATTCAAATGCCTTGCTTGGGCGTTCATCTCCTCTGACGAACTGGCAGATTCCTCCGCGTTTGTCGCATTCTGCTGAACCACTTTGTCCATTTCAGCCACGGCATTGTTGATCTGATTGATACCCTGAGCCTGTTCCTGAGATGCCGCCGCAATTTGGCCTACAAGGTCCGTCACTGTTTTGGCAATATGACGATTGCTGGACAATTCACCGCTAATTTCTTCAAACAAGGTTGACGCCTGTTGGATTTTCGCTGTGGAGTCGGCAATGAGGGCTTCTGTGTTTTTTGCCGCTTCCGCCGACCGCATGGCCAGGTTCCGTACCTCATCGGCCACAACCGCGAAGCTGGCGCCCATTTCACCCGCCCTTGCCGCTTCGACGGCGGCATTCAAGGCCAGCAGATTCGTCTGAAAGGCAATTTCATCTATCGTCTTGATGATCTTGGCAGTCTCCTCGCTGGCGCTGACACTGGCCTTAATGACATCCTGCATCAAAGTCATCTTATCGGTGATTACACGGTAACTCTGCTTGGCGTCATTGGACATCAGCAAACTGGCCTGCTGTGCATTTTCGGCATTTTGCTTCGTCATGGAAGACATCTCTTCGAGCGATGAGGATGTTTCCTCAACGGCGGCCGCCTGTCTGGATGCTCCCTCTGCAAGCGCCTGGCTGGCAGTCGAAACCTGACCGGATGCCGAGGATACCTGCTGTGCACTCTCGGTTAGACGTTTAATGATTTGATTGATGGGCCTTGTGATGTAATTAGCAAAGAAAATCCCCAGCAATATTGCCACTACAATGCCGACGCCCGTGCCCACAGAAGTCACGATCTTCGTCCATTTTACGGTGAGGGCGGAGGTTTTACTTTTTTCTTCCACAAATTTCATATTAGCGGAACCCATTTCGCTGAGTAATTTCTCAACATTTTTAGCAGATTCTCTCACCTTGCCCATAGATTGTGTGACTGCTTCTTCCCGTTTCCCCGTATTAACAAGCTCAATCACCTGGCTATGTTCCTTCCGCCAGTTTTCCCAGGCAGTCTTCAAATTGTTCCAGATGCCCGTTTCTTCCTGTGTCCGGGGCAATGGATCGAGCGTCTTAAAACCCTGTTCCGCAGTTTTCCACTCTTTCTCCAAATTCTTCATCTGCTGAGATTTCTCGCTATCGTTATTGACAAATTCGGGAATTAGCAGCGTGCGTTCTCCTTCCTGTATAGCGGCATGAGATTCACTGATCATCGCAAGTCCTTTCATGGCGGGTACTCTGATATCATTGACTGCCGCAAGATCATCGCTTAACAGAGTCACACTGTACCAACCGGCAAAACCGCCAACCAAGAGTAGGCCAGCTACAATCATAAAACCGCCAATCAATTTAACACTCAGTTTTGCATTTTTCACAATCACTTCCCCGTAAGATAAACATCTTGTGAAATAAGATCA
>DASPQI010000150.1:0-4011 GCA_035625045.1 Syntrophales bacterium
AGGCTATCGGAAAGTTTCCACCTTTAAGCAATAAGGCAATTTTGTAGGAATCAATCTTATCATTTTTTGTCTTTCCGCCGTGGATGGCTTTCATGTATAATGCGTGGCCGAGCACAAAAGGAATCTTATGCTTGGCACACAGATCTGAAACCCAGTACCAGCAGAAGACGCATTCAACACCCACGACGATGTCCTCCAGATAGGGGGATAGCAACTGGATGAACGCTTCAGGGTCGGTTTTGATATTTTCATGAACCATGGTTTTGCCTTTTTGATCGAGGATACAGACGTACATTTTTCTAGCATGCAGATCGATGCCGCAGTAATATTGGTGTTGCTGATTGTAGAATTTCATATGGCCTCCTTTCTTTGTTGAGATTGAGTTGTGCAAAACTTTTATATTCTTCACAATCAAAGGAGGCAACCTTCTACATTCGACAGGCCATAACTATTATCAAACGGCCCCACCGGATCGCCAAAAAACCCGGATCCCGGTGAGCCTCTGTGTTGGATGAGGAGTAGGAATGAATGAACAGCATAGCAAATGGCAAACCAAGGAGCTCGCACAGATCTTTGAAGGGGTTCGAGGAGCTATTCCTGGTGCAAAACTCCAGTTGGAAGTAATCAGTAAGATTGTAAGTGTCTGGTGCCCTCTGCCATCCAAGATTTTAGATCTGGGTTGTGGAGATGGAATTCTCGGTCGCATGCTGCTTGATAAGTACCCCACAGTTCATATGATCTTTGCTGATTTCTCAGAACCCATGCTGGAGAAGTTACGTAGCAAGATCAGAATTAATCAATGGGCAACGGTCATCAATATAGATTTCGCAACATCCGCCTGGACCAAGGGCATTGAGATTGAGAAGCCTTTTGATATCATTGTGTCGGGGTTTGCCATCCATCATCAACCAGATGATAGAAAGAGGGAGTTGTATACCGAGATCTATGAGCTTCTCAGCGAAGGGGGTCTTTTCTTAAACCTAGATCAAGTCAGCTCAGCAACCCCCTCAATTAGTAAGCTTTTTGACAGCTTCTTTATCGACCACCTTCGTCATTTCCATATGAATGCCAGACCGAATATAACAATGCATGAGATTGAAGAGGCATACTATAAGGACAAAAAGGAGAATATCCCAGCCCCCATTGAAACACAGTGCCAATGGCTTCGTGACCTAGGCTTTCAGGATGTGAATTGCTTCTTCAAGATCTTTGAGTTGGCTCTGTTTGGAGGACGGAAAATATCCAATCAACGCATCTAGCCGGACGCGGCAGCTCCGCGCCACTGATGCAATAACTAGTGGCCTTGATATTTTTCTTGATCTTGGCTATGCAACTGCCATTCACCTGCTCATTTTATTGACTTCGGAATCAAACATAATACCCATGAACTATTCATTTTCCTCAAGAAGAAAAAAAGGGCATTCCCCTTGAAATCATATTCTTTATTTTGCTATTTCATGCTAAATTACATCTAGAGCTAAGCGTGTCAAGGTTTCAATAACATCGGCAACAGGAGGTTCGATTCATGAAAAAAATGCTAATAATTAGTTGTACGGTAATGGTTATCCTCTTCCTGGTTGTGGCGCCAGCGTTTTCTCAGGATCAGAGTCAGACTGTGACGCCTCAAAGCGGCAAAGGTGCATGCAAGTCTGATATAAAAGAATTTTGCAAAGGCATCAAGCCAGGCGGCGGAAGAATATGGACCTGTCTCAAGAGTAACGAGGATCGGCTTTCACAGGGCTGCAAGGACCACATTGTCTTGATGCGGGAAAATAGAAAAGAGTTCAAACAAGCATGTAAGGATGATTTCAATAAATTCTGCAAAGGAACTTCACCTGGTAAGGGGAGGTTTGCTTCTTGCCTGAAGAGCCACGAATCGGAATTATCCGATACATGTAGAGCTCAATTTCATAAATAAGAAATCTCCTTTCAGATAAAATATGCAAATTTTTATGCAATGTAATGTCAAGAAAGCTGGAAACGCCTAATGGGTTGACTTCTTCCTGCTATACGTGCACTAATCTTTTATCCTGTATGTGATAAGGAACGTCAAATACAGGATTCTCTGGCTTGTAAATACTTATCTGCATAGAAACCTATCAGGCCGGATCAATGAAAACCAGTTGAAAGGCGCATATTCTTAAGTATGATTTTTAAAAGGTGAGATGGTATTTGTGACTTCCTTATCTAGAATCTAGCAATTTTGACGGGTATTGGACATTTCAATTGGGATTCAATATTTTCAACATCATCTTCGCTACTCTCTTGCTGTTTGGTTGGTTCAGACAGTCATTTGTGGCATTGAGCCTCTAATTGTAAATATGTAATTAATTTGTGATGACAAAACAGATGGTAATCCATCCGGATAGAATTTTACATCAATTTCATCAGCATCGGGGTGCAGGTCAGCGAGTATACTTTTTACGGCTTGGCTTATACGTTCCCGAAAAAAACGATCTCCATACCTTCTTTTTACTTTGACATGACCCGTTACAACTTTTTTTTCTTTCTTTTTCTTCACCAATATGCCTCTTAGTATATTTTATTATGATTAAGAAATTGATTTCTGCAGCTCCTATTTCCGATTAATAAGTAATGGCTTTTAGATATTAAATTAGTTTATTTATTGAGCAGGAAACAATAAGAATTAAAAGGAAGGATAACGATAGGTATAAACTACCCTGGAGAGATTGTGTAAAACATGATCACATATAGTCAGTAACTAAAACAAACGAAAATTCCACAATTTGTGTTGCAGATATTCCTTAGTTGAAGGGGATAAAGTGGCAGAAATCTGACTTTAAATGTGGTATATATATTATCAAAATATTGGAGGTTTTCTTCACAAAAATCCCAAGCTGGCATCAGAGGAGTACTATCATGAAAAGTGAGAAGAAGACTAAGGCACAACTGATCAATGAACTTGCAGAGATGCAGGAGAGTGAAAATCGATACAGAGCTATCTTCGATAATACCGTCACTGCGATGATGTTCATTGAAGAAGACATGACAATCTCAATGGCCAACAGGGAACTCGAAAAACTAACCGGATATACAAAAGATGAAATGGAAGGAAGGAAGAAGTGGACCGAGTTCGTAGCTAACAAAGATGACCTGGAGAGGATGAAAGAATATCATCGTCTGCGTCGCATTGATCCGCTGTCTGCACCACAAACGTACGAGTTTCAGTTCGTCGACCGTGCGGGGCATGTGAAGGATATAGTCGTGTCAGTGGCGACGATGCCCGGGATGAAACAAAGTTTGGCGGCACTGCTGGATATCAGCGATCGCAAGAGGATGGAAGCGGCGCTGAAAGAATCGGAGAAACGGCTGGCGGATATTATTGATTTTCTGCCGGATGCCACCTATGCTATTGATCTCTCCGGAAAAGTAATTGCCTGGAACCGCGCTATTGAAGAAATGACGGGAATTAAGGCCGATGCCATGCTGGATAAAGGGGATTACGAATATTCCCTGCCCTTTTACGGTGTTCGCAGACCGATCTTGATTGATCTTGTATATGTCCCCCGCGAAGATATCAAAAAGAAGTATCATTTTGTCAGACAGGAGGGAGATGTCCTTTTGGCTGAGGCATCTGTACCGGTAAAGGGCGGGGAGATTAGGGCGCTTTGGGGGAAGGCCAGACCTTTATACGATAGCAAGGGCAATGTTGCTGGCGCTATTGAGGCGATTCGCGATATCACCGAGCTGAAACAGGTTGAGGAGGAGCTGAAGAAGCACCGCGACCAGCTCGATGAGCTGGTCCAAGAACGCACTGCCGAGCTCATAAAGGCCAAAGAGGCTGCGGAGTCCGCCAACAGGGCAAAGAGTGACTTTCTAGCGAATATGAGCCATGAGCTGCGCACGCCGATGAATGCCATTCTGGGATACTCTCAACTGATGCAAAGAGACGCATCTCTGCGGCCTGAACAGCGGGATTATCTGAACACTATCAATCGCAGCGGCGAACATCTTCTGGCATTAATAAATGATGTGCTTGAGATCTCCAGG
>DASPQI010000151.1:0-3115 GCA_035625045.1 Syntrophales bacterium
CCGGATTTAACGACCATTGTGGTTATCGGCAAGGTGAACCCGGAAGAGGCAAGACCGATTATAGAGAAATATTTCGGATCATGGAAGTCGGCAGGGCCAAAACCGGAAACTTTCCTTCCCTCAGTCCCGCCGAACAAGCCATCCGCCACATCTGTACCGGATCTCAGCCAGACTCAGGTGAAGGTAATTCTGGCTGAAACACTCGGCTTAACCAGATCCCATCCGGATTATTATGCCCTGGAATTAGGCAACCATGTCCTGGGCGGCGCCTTCTACTCAACATGGCTTTACCGCGATCTGAGAGAAAATACAGGGCTTGTTTATTACGTTTCATCATCCTTCGATATAGGAGTTACGCGATCCATTTATGAAATCAGGTATGCCTGCGATTCCGGTAATGTGTCCAAAGCCCGGGCCATCATTGAGCATGATCTGAGAAAGATGCAGGATGAGCCCGTCACACCTGATGAACTGAGAAAGGCAAAAGCTCTATTGCTCCGTGAAATCCTTCTTTCGGAGGCGAGTACTGAAAGTATAGCACTGGGACTTATTAACAGGGCCAGTAATGAACTGCCCCTCGACGAGCCTGTTATTGCCGCCCGGAGATACATGGAGCTGACGCCCGAAGAAGTAAGGGCTGCATTCTCAAAGTGGCTTCGCATCGGTGATATTGTTCAGGTAACCCAAGGGCCGCAGCTGCGGTAGCGCTTCCATTTTTTCTTGAAGATTGTGTCGTAATTCTCAGGCACAGTTGCCATTTTGTTCTCCTGTCTTACATAGAGAAAAGGGGGCAAAGATTCAAGGGCTCCAGCGTATGCACTCCGTTTCCCCGAGATTTTAAAAAAATAATTTATAGAATGGTAGTATACAATAAGGATAAAATGGCTGTGAAATAGGAGGAAATAGCTACCATTATTCTTCCATTTAATGCTTATTGATTTCAATAGTTAATAGGAACATTAATAGCATAATGATAATCATAAAAATTATGGAGGTGCACAATGATACGGAGAACCTGGCTTTTTACATTTAGATGGAGTGTGGTTTTGATCTTATTGGCCGTTTTCTGCCTATACCCTCAGATGTCCTTTGCCACCGCACCCAAGGACATAAAACTTGAATATGATGCAAGCACGCAGACGTTGACGGTCACGATCACACACAAATCTATCGCTACCGATTTTCACTATATAAAGTATGTAGAGATTAAGAAGAACGGAGCGGAAGTGAGTAAAAACAAGTATGATAGTCAACCAGATCCGGAGACCTTTACATACAAATATAATGTGCCTGCTGCCGATGGCGATACGATAGAGGTCACCGGTACGTGCAGTCTTTTCGGTTCCAAGACGGTAACCCTGACTATTGGTAAACCAACGCAATAAAAAATATCGCGAAGGATAAACGCCTTTTATACACTGTGATCCTCCCCCCCACAGGGCGAGACATACCGGCAAGGTGTCGGTGGGATTCAATACAATTGTTCTAACTCTTGAGTCCTAGAAACGTTCATATTACCGGATGAAATATAACCATTATTAATACAGGAATTTTGTCATGACCACATTTCTATATATCCTGTTGGGACTTATAGCCGGGGTTCTCAGCGGTCTCATCGGCATTGGAGGAGGGACGATTATCGTCCCCGCTCTCGTTATATTTTTTGGCATCTCACAACATATGGCTCAGGGGACAACGCTGGCCTTATTGGTTCCACCGATCGGCATACTTGCGGCATGGACATATTACAGGCAGGGCTATGTGGATTTGAATATCGCGGGTTTTATATGCCTGGGATTTTTTATCGGCGGTCTCGTTGGTGCAAAAATAGCCACAAGTCTATCAAATATAGTCCTGGAAAGAATCTTTGGGGTAGCGCTTCTTCTGATCTCATTAAAGATGATATTTGCGAAATGACATAAAGCCTCTTTAATCTCAGATAAATTTTAACTCCTTCCCATAGTAGCTTATACCTACCATTATTCTTCTATTTTATCATCATTGCCTTCAGTTGATAAACACACTAGTTTAAAGCTTAAAATCGTATCAATATGTGGGTGCATATTGAACAACCTCGCCTTCAAAACAGGGTTCTGGTCAAAACAACTACATGCAGCAGGAGGATCATAATGAACATTAAAGAAGTGCGTGAGATAGCAAAGAAAAAAGGCGTTAATGTCAGGATTGGCCGCAAAAAGGAAGATATCATCCGTGATTATCAGATGATTGAAGGTTATTCACCGTGCTTTCATACAAAAGATTCGTGTGCAGAGGATTGCCTCTGGAAAGAGGACTGCATCAACGTCTAAATATTTCAGACGTCTCCCGTAGGGAAAGGTCAGGCGGTGAGAAATAACAGAACTCGTGATGCCCGACTGGCAAATATGCAAGGGTCTATATCGAATTTTTCGCGACATAAAGGAGTATATAAAAAAGTTATATGGAGAACTTCACTGGATTGAAGGATATTCAACACTTAAAATGTTTACTTGAAGAAGCCGAAATAATTCAAACCGGCATGAAGTTGGTATTGATGAATCCATCATTAAATTCTGAGCGCAATGGTATGTATGAGAAGGCCTTCTTGAAGTTAAACGATGAAATAAGGGCAATGAGAATAAGGATGAACCATGTACGAAACGGACAGTATTCCCATGAGATATAAAAGGAATCAAGTTTGATGGGTAAGCTGCGCATTATATCGAGAAGCAGCCAACCTTTCTCGGACAGGAAGGAAGCGGGCTTACTCTTAGGAGATGAATTAAAAAATCTTGATCTCGAGAAAGAAGATCCGGTCATTGTGGCGATTCTGCGCGGAGGGATAATTGTCGCCCGTGAGGTTGCACTGATATTGAACTGTGATCTGGATATTGCGCTTTCGCGGAAACTCGGCGCTCCTTTCAATCCCGAATTGGCTATCGGAGCAATAAGTGAAAATGGCGCTTTATTTTTGAACGAGATGATAGCGGCACAGGTCGGCGCGACTGATTTATTTATTAATAGGGAAAAAACGGAACAATTGAAAGTAATGGCCGAGCGCATTAATTATTTTCGCAGTAACTTCCCAAAAATAAACTTAAAGGGAAAATATGTCATAATCGTAGATGACGGTATA